>NZ_JBBBEM010000032.1:0-12471 GCF_037154035.1 Kineococcus sp. G2
GTTGGTGCTCCAGGTTCCCCCGTTCCGCAGCACCTCGAAGTGATTTGAGGTTTTTTACCCTCGATAAGCAGAAGTTACATTGACATCTGAGGTTCACCCGGTCGTGCGTCGGGGCCCGGCCGATCCCCGTCCGGGCCCCGACGCGCGACTCACCTCAGGCCGCTGCACCCTCCCCGACGGGCAGCTGACCGGCGGGCAGCTCCACGACCGAGGCCGGGTCGGGCGCGCTCACGTCGACGTCGCTGCCCCAGTCGTAGTAGTCCATGCTCACCGTGGCGGTGGCGCCCTCCGGGCCGGCGACGTCCACGACCAGGCGCACGGGGCGGTTCTGCTCGTCGACGTACAGGGTGAACGGCACGCTGCCCACCTCGGCGGCGGCCTGCTCGGCCTCCTCGGTGCGCTGCTCGGCGGGCAGCTGCTCCAGCGCCTTCGCGAGGTCGATGCTGCCGGCGTAGCCGCGCGCCTCGACGCCGCGCACGTCCGTGGCGGGCACCTCGCGCACGTCGTCGGCCACGGCCTTCAGCTGCTCGAGCTGCTGGGACGGGTCCAGCGTGCTGGTGTCGACGCCGGCGGCGGCAGCCGCGTCCAGCGGCAGCCGCACCCACTGGCCCTGCCCGGTCAGCGGAGCGCCGGAGACGTAGGCGGTGTCGTCGACCAGGCGCACCTCCACCTCTCCCCCACCCCCGGCGGCGCCGGTGGCCGCGGCGGGCAGGCTCACGTCCAGGCGCACCTCCTGCTCGGCGGCGTCGAAGGCGCCCTCGCCGGTGACGGTGGCGCTCTCACCGTCGCCGGCGGCCTGCACGGTGAAGGCGAACTTCGCGCTGCCGGCGGTGCTGGACTGCTCGGCCGAGGCCTGCACGACCTCGTAGGCGCTCAGCTGCGTGCTGACGGCCCCGGTCGAGGCGGCCTCGTCCTCGCCGCCGCAGGCGCTCAGGCCCAGGGCGAGCGCGGCCGCGCCGGAACCGGCCAGCACCGCCAGGCGGCGCCGACGCCCCTGCCGGGCGGTGCGGGTGGTGCTGTCGGTGGTGTGCACTGCGGACCCCTCCTCGGTCTCCGCCCCGCCCGCCGGTGCGCGCGGGGCACTACCACCAGGGTGCGGCACGCGGGCTCCGGGTGCGTCCCCCGCTCGTCGGTGCTGCCCACGACCTCCGGAGGACCTGCACAGACGGGTGGGAGGATCGCGGCCGTGCGCCCCGCAGCCTCCCCCTCCCCCACCTCCTCCCGCCCCCCGTCCCGCACGTTCGGCACGCTGCTGCTGGATGCGGCGTCGCTGTACTACCGCGCGTTCCACGGCGTGCCGCAGTCGCTGACCGCACCCGACGGGACGCCCGTCAACGCGGTGCGCGGTTTCCTGGACGCGCTGGCGCTCCTGGTGGCCGAGCACCGCCCGCAGCGGCTGGTGGTGTGCTGGGACGACGACTGGCGCCCGGCGTTCCGGGTGGCGGCCCTGCCCTCGTACAAGGCGCACCGGGTGGGTGCGGACGGTGGTGAGGACTCCCCGGCGGCGCTGGGCCCGCAGGTGCCGGTCATCGTGGACGTGCTGGCCGCGCTGGGGGTGGCGCGGGTGGGGTGCCCGGGGTTCGAGGCCGACGACGTCATCGCGACCCTGGCCGCCGGGGCGGTCGCGGCCGGCGATCGCGAGGGCGTCCTGGTGGTCAGCGGGGACCGGGACCTGTTCCAGCTCGTCGACGACGCGGCCGGTGTGGCGGTCCTCTACGTCGGCCGCGGCGTGCGCAGGGGCGAGCTGGTGGACGAGGCGCGACTGGCCGAGCGGTACGGGGTGCGGGGCGGGAGCGGGTACGCGGACCTGGCGGTGCTGCGCGGTGACCCCTCGGACGGGTTGCCGGGGGTGGCCGGGATCGGGGAGAGGACGGCGTCGGCGCTGCTGGCCCGGTACGGGGACCTGGCCCGGGTGCGGGCCGCGGCCGCCTCGGCGGCGGCGGACCTGCCGGCGGGGCAGCGCCGCCGGCTGCTGGAGGCGGGCGACTACCTGGACGCCGCACCGGCGGTGGTGCGCACCGTCGCGGACGCCCCGGTGGCGCGGGTGGACGGGGCGCTGCCGCGCGAGGCGGCCGACCCGGGGCGGTTGCGGGAGCTGGTGGCGCGCTGGGGGCTGGCCTCGAGCGTGGAGCGGGTCCTGACCGCGCTGGCGGGCGCGGTCGGGGCACCCTGAACCCTCACCCTCGACCCCGGGCTGAGGGTGAGGGTCGGCGGGTCAGGTCAGGGAGGTGTGCGCCACGACGCCCCGGCGGACGGCGTCGACGGCCTCGCGGGCGGCGGAGCGCACCGCCGGGTCGAGGGAGGCGGAGGCGACCTGGTCGAGCAGGTCCACCAGCTGCTTGCAGCGGCGCACGAAGTCCCCGGCTGCCAGGTCGGCGTCGCGCAGCACGGCGTCGAGGCGGTGGCCGGAGGCCCAGCGGTGCACGGCCCAGGCCAGGCCCGCGTCGGGTTCGCGGGTGGCGGGCACCTTGTGCTGCGCCTCCCGGTCGGTGAGGTCGCTCCACAGCCGCACGGTCGTCTCGATGGCGTCCTGGGCGCGGCGCGGGACGCGCTCGGGGGCACCGCCCTCGTCGCGGCGGGACTCGTGGACGAGGGTGGAGACGGCGGCGGCGAGGTCGGCCGGCCCCAGGCCCGCCCACGCGCCGTGGCGCAGGCACTGCGCCACCAGCAGGTCGGTCTCGGCGTTGATGCGGCGCAGGGTGCGGCCGGCGTCGGTGACGGCGGTGCCGTCGCCGGTGAGGTAGCCCAGTTCGGCGAGGAGGTCGCAGACGCGGTCGAAGGTGCGGGCGATGGTGCCGGTGCGGCCCTCGATGCTGCGCTGCAGCGCCTCGGTGTCGCGGTGCAGCTTCTCCTCGCGCACCGCCCAGCGGGCGTGCTCCTCCCGGTCGGCGCAACCGTGGCAGGGGTGGGCGCGCAGCCTCTCGCGCAGCTCGGTCAGCACCGCGTCGTCCTGCGCCGCCGCGCCACCACCGCGACGGCGCGGCGGGACGTCGCCGCCGCCGACCTGCGCCAGCGCGTTGCGCAGGGAGGAGGCGAGGTCGCGGCGGGCCTGGGGGCTGCGCCAGTTGAACGCCTTGGGGACCTTCACGCGCGTCACCGGCAGGACCTCGGCGGTGAAGTCGTGCGCCGAGACGGTGCGCACCTGGCGGTCCTGGCTGAGCACGCGCGGGGAGGGCCCGTCGAAGCCCTTGCCGGCGACGAGGTCGAGGACCACGCCGAAGACGTCCCGGCGCCCGCCGGGCAGGCGCACGACGTCACCGGTGGTGAGCTGCTCCACGGAGCGGCGGGCCTCGGCGCGGCGCTGGGAGGCCCCGGCGCGGGAGAGCTCCTTCTCGCGCTCGCCGACGCGCTGGCGCAGGGCGAAGTACTCGGCGAAGTCGCCGAGGTGGCAGGTCATGGCCTCGCGGTACCCGGCCAGGGCGCGGCGCTGGTCGCGGATCTGCTGGGCCTGGCCGACGACGGCGCGGTCGGCCTGGAACTGGGCGAAGGACGTCTCCAGGATGTCGCGGGCGCGTTCGCGGCCGACCTGCTCGACGAGGTTGACGGCCATGTTGTAGGTGGGGCGGAAGCTGGAGCGCAGCGGGAAGGTGCGCCGGGAGGCGAGCCCGGCGACGGCCTCGGGGTCGGTGCCGGCGCCCCAGAGGACGACGGCGTGACCCTCGACGTCGATGCCGCGGCGGCCTGCGCGGCCGGTGAGCTGGGTGTACTCGCCGGGGGTGACGTCGACGTGGGTCTGCCCGTTCCACTTCACGAGCCGCTCGAGCACGACGGAGCGGGCGGGCATGTTCACGCCGAGGGCGAGGGTCTCGGTGGCGAAGACGGCCTTGACGAGGCCGTCGGCGAAGAGCTGCTCGACGGTCTCCTTGAAGACCGGCAGCAGGCCGGCGTGGTGGGCGGCCAGCCCGCGCTCCAGGCCGTCGAGCCACTCCCAGTAGCCCAGGACGGCGAGGTCGGAGGAGGGGATCTCCGCGCAGCGCTCCTCGGCGATCGCGCGGATCTCCCGCCCCTCCTCGGGGGTGGTCAGCCGCAGCCCCCAGGCGACGCACTGGGCGACGGCGGCGTCGCAGCCGGCGCGGCTGAAGATGAACGTGATGGCGGGCAGCAGGCCGGCGCCGTCGAGGACCTCCAGGACCTGCGCGCGGCTGGGGGTGCGCCCGCCGGGCGGGCCCGCGGCGTAGCGGCCGCCGCCGGGGCGGGAGCGGCCTGGGCCCCTGCCCCGCCCGCGACCGCGCCCGGCGGAGGCGAGGCGGTCGCTGCGCAGCTGCTGGCGGGACATCGCCACCAGCTCGGGGTTGACGATGGCGCCGGGGACGAGGGAGCCCTCGTCGCCCTCGAGGGGGTCACCGGCGGGGTCGGTGAACAGGTCGTACAGCTCGGTGCCGACGAGCAGGTGCTGCCACAGCGGCACGGGGCGGTGCTCGGAGACGACGACCTCGGTGTCGCCGCGCACGGTGTCCAGCCAGGCGCCGAACTCCTCGGCGTTGGAGACCGTCGCCGACAGCGACGCCACGAGGACGTCGGTGGGCAGGTGGATGATGACCTCCTCCCACACGGCGCCGCGGAAGCGGTCGGCGAGGTAGTGCACCTCGTCCATGACGACGTACCCGAGGCCGTCGAGCAGGGGGGAGCCCGCGTAGAGCATGTTGCGCAGCACCTCGGTGGTCATGACGACCACCGGCGCCTCGCCGTTGACGGAGTTGTCACCGGTGAGCAGGCCGACGCTGGCGGGACCGTGACGCTCGACGAGCTCGGCGTACTTCTGGTTGCTCAGCGCCTTGATGGGCGTGGTGTAGAAGGCCTTGCGGCCGGTGCGCAGCGCCAGGTGCACGGCGAACTCGCCGACGACGGTCTTGCCGGCACCTGTGGGGGCGGCCACCAGGACGCCGCGGCCGGCTTCGAGGGCCTGGCACGCCTGCAGCTGGAAGCCGTCGAGGTCGAAGCCGAGCGTGCTCGCGAACTGGGCGAGCTGGGTGCGCGACTCCTCGGTGCGACGGCGAGCTGCCGCGTAGCGTTCCGCGGGGCTGGCCATGAGCGCGACAGTACGTCACGGCCACCACCGGTGCGCGGCGGCCCCGGGTGGCCCCGGGTGGCCCCGGTGCCGTGGCGGCCCGGGGTGCGGGCTCAGGCGAGCACGCGCAGGGCGGCGGGCACGGCCTCGCACGTCAGGGGCAGGCTGCCCACGGGTTCGCCGTCGGCGTGCGGGCGGGGCCGGCGGGCGGCGCGCCGGGTGCGACCCGGGAGGGTTTCCTCCAGCGGCGCCAGGTGCACCCGGCGGGTGCGGTGCACGTGCACGGCCGGTGAGCGCAGGTGCTCACCGGGCCGCAGCCGGGTGAACAGCCGCATCGCGGGCACGGTGGGCAGGTCGTCGACGACCACGACGTCCAGCAGGCCGTCGGTGGGGTCGGCGTGCGGGGCCATGAGCAGGCCGCCGCCGTAGCAGCGGGTGTTGGCGACGGCGGCCAGGAGCACGCGCCCGCGCAGGACCTGCTCGTCGAGCTCGATGCGCAGCGGCACCCCGCGCACGGTGAGCAGCTCGCGCACGGCGGCCAGGGTGTAGCGGGCCGGCCCCGCGGGCCAGCGCCAGGAGTTGGCGCGCTCGTTGACGAGGGCGTCCACGCCGGAGGCGAGGATGCTGACGTACCAGCGGGTGCCGGCGGCGCTGCGCACCCGCACCGCGTCCAGGTCGCGGTGCCGGCCGGCGCGAAGGGCGTCGGACAGGCCCGCGACCGCGGCGACGGGATCGCCCAGCGGCAGGTCGAGGCCGCGGGCGATGTCGTTGCCGGTGCCGGCGGGCACGATGCCCAGCGCCGTCGGGGTGCCTGCGACCTCCTGCACGGCGGCGTGGACGAGGCCGTCGCCGCCGACGACGACGAGCGCCTGCGCCTCACCGACGGCCTCTCGCGCGGCCCGGCGGGCCGTGGGCAGGTCGGTGCCGGTGAGCTCGACGACCTCGTGGCCGAGGCGGCGCAGCTCGGCGCGGACGCGGGCACCGGTGGCGAAACCGGCCCCGCGCCCTGCGGTGGGGTTCACGAGCAGCCCTACGGGCCCGGGGGTGCTCAGAGGGGGCTGGCTTCCTCGTCGGACAGCTTCGAGTAGTCCGGGGTGTCGTCGTTCTTGGCGCGGCGCTTGTCGTTGAGCATGCACACGCCGATGGCGACGAAGAAGAGGAAGATCAGCGGCATCGCCATGAGGATCATCGTCAGCGCGTCCGGGGTGGGCGTGAAGATCGCCGAGAAGACGAAGCAGAGGAAGACGACGATGCGCCACTGCTTGAGGATGGCCCGGCCGGAGACCAGGCCGGCGAAGTTCAGGGCCACCAGGAGCACCGGCAGCAGGAACGCGATGCCGAACGCCAGCAGCAGCCGCATGACGAACGACAGGTAGTTCGGCGTGTCGATGATGTTGTCCACCCCGTCGGGGGTGAACGAGGTGATGAGCTCCATCGTCGTCGGCAGGATGAAGTACGCCAGCGCGATGCCCGCGAGGAAGAGGGGGAACCCGGCCAGGACGAAGCCGATGGCGTAGCCGCGTTCCTTCCTCGTCAGCCCGGGCGTGACGAACGCCCAGAGCTGGTAGATCCAGATCGGGGCGGCCACGATGAGGCCCACCCAGAGCGCGCCCTTGACCTGGACGTCGAGGACGCCCAGCGTCGTGGCGAAGTTCAGCTCGACGCCGTCGATCGACTCGGCCGGCCTGGCCAGCAGGGGCAGGACGACGTTGGGCCACAACCACCAGCCGGCCGCGGCGCCGACGACGACCGCGAGCGCGGCCCGGAAGAGCCGTTTGCGCAGCTCGTCCAGGTGTTCGCGCAGGGGCATGCGCCCCTCCGGGTCCCTCGGCGGGCGTCGCCGTCGGAAGGTCGTGACAGCCACCTCGCCGGAGCCTCCTGTCAGCCGTTCAGCAGGTCAGGGCGGGCTCAGCGCTCGCGCGAGGCGCTGGGGGCCTCGCTGCTGCTGCCGTTGACGTGGGCGCCGGTGCCGTTGACGTGGCCCTCGTCGATGGCCTTCGGCTTCCAGGACGGGTCGCGCTCGGCGCCGTCGTCGTCGTTCTGCATCTCCTTGACCTCGCTCTTGAAGATGCGCAGCGAGCGCCCCAGACCACGGGCGGCGTCAGGCAGGCGCTTGGCGCCGAACAGCAGCAGCAGAACGACGACCAGCACGATGATGTGCCAGGGCTTCATGGCGCCCATGGTGATCAACCTCCGTAGGGGGACGGTGCGCCCTCATCGTACGGCCCCGGCGTGGCGGTGTGGGGCCGCCACGCGATCGGGCGACGGGTTCTCAGGGATCTCCCAGCTGCCGCCGGTGGCCGCGCGCTGCCGGAGGGGCCGCTCCCGCAGGGGTCAGCGCACCGAGCGCAGGCTGCGTGCGGCCAGGCCCGCGAGGTCGTCGCACCCGTCCAGCACGAGGGCGAAGTCGAGCACGTCGTCCCAGGCGATGGTGGCGCCGTGGTGCTCCTCCATGGCCTCGGCCGGGATGATCCAGCGCTCCACCGCGACGCCGCCGGAGACCAGGAGGGCGACGACGTCCTCGCTGGCGGCCTTGCGGACCTCGTCGCGGCACTGCGGGCAGGTGAAGGCGTAGAAGGAGCGGTCCTTGGCGGAGCAGACCACGAGGCGGACCTGCTTGGGGGTGAGCTCGACGTCGCCGCAGCAGGGGCAGGAAGCCTTGATCGTGGTCATGGTTCGCACCTTCCGTTCGTGGTTCGGGCGGCTGTCCCGCCGTCCGACACCACTGCTTCGGCACGGACCTGGAAATCCTTGAACGCCCTTCTCGCGCCAGGTTGGCACACCGCGTGAACGAGCGCGCACGAACGGCGAGGGGAGGAGTCAGGTCCGCGCACCGGGCCCCGGCTCCCCCGCCGGTGCCGCCGGGTCCTCGCCCGCGCCGTCCGCGTCCAGCTCGCCGTAGCGCGCCAGGGCCGCGAGCGCGGCCTCGCGCACCTCGACCGCCAGCTCCGGCGGGTCCACCGCCCGGGCACCGGCCCCCAGTCGCAGCAGGAGCCGGCGCACCCAGCGGGTGTCCGCCGCGCGCAGCCGCACCCGCAGCGAGGCGCGTTCCCAGGCGTCCTCGGGGGCCGGCTGCACCGACTCCACCGGGTAGTAGTCGACCACCCACGCCGCCTGCGGGGCCAGGTCGAGGGTGACCACGAGGTCGTCGGGGCTGGGCCGGAACAGGTCGGAGTGCACGTCGCGCGAGACGGCACCGGCGGGCGGGGTGCCGTCGGCGTCGAGGACCCGCGCGGCCTCGATGCGGTCCAGGCGGAACAGGCGCACCCCCTCCACGCGGTGGCACCACGCCTCCAGGTACCAGCGCCCGTCGACGGTGACCAGGCGCATGGGGTCCACGTCCCGCTCGGTGCGCTCGTCGCGGCTGGGCACCAGGTACGCCAGGTGCAGCCGCCGGTGCTCGGCCAGGGCCCGCCGGCAGGTGGCCAGGACGTCCGCGAGCGCCGCGTCGTCGCCGGGGCGCACGTCGACGCGCACGGCGCCGGCGGCCTCGGCGGCCCGGCCGGCGGCCTCCCCGGCGGCCTCGGTGAGCTTGGCGGTGGCGCCGGCGAGGGCGTCGCGGTCGTGCAGTCCGGGGACCTCGACGAGGGTGCGCAGGCCCACGAGGAGGGCGACGGCCTCGTCGACGGCGAGGCGGGCGGGGCGGGCGATGGGGTCGGCGTTGGAGAGGTAGACGCGGCCGGAGTCCCAGCGGGCGTCGATGAGGTCGTCGGGCAGGTGGCCGGGGGTGCCGCAGACGAAGAGGAGCTCGAGGTCGTGCACGAGGTCGTCGGTGGTGATGCCGAAGTGCTCGGCGGCCTCCTCCAGGGGGATGCCCTGGTGGCGCAGGAGGTAGGGCACCATCGCGAGCAGGCGGGAGAGGCGTTCGGTGGAGGCGCTGCCGCTCACGGGACGACTCCGGTGGGGGTGGGGTCGGGGGTGGAGGGGTCGCCGGTGGTGCCGGCGGCTCCGCGCAGGCGCCGCAGCACGGCCTCGCGCAGGGGTGCGGGGTCCAGGACGAGCACGGCGTCGCCGTAGGCGGCCAGCTCGTCGGCGGCGACCTCGACGTCGGCGACGTCGACCTCCACGAGGTCGGTGTCCTGCGCGTGCGCTGCCCGCGCGTCGGCTCCCGCGGTGGGGGCGGGGGTGACGGAGACGGCGCGGCGGCGCACGGCCAGGGCGCTGCCGGTGCGCACGAGCAGGCGGGCGCGGCGGGTGGCGCGCTCGCCGACGGCGCCGGCGACGACCTCGCGGGGGTCGACGTCGGTGGGCACGTCGTAGGAGCCGGGGCGGCCGATGCGCTTGACGGCGGAGGAGACGCGCGAGAGGCGGAAGACGCGGGTGGCGTCGCGGTCGCGGTCGTGGCCGACGAGGTACCAGCGCCCGTGCCAGCTGACGATGGCCCACGGCTCGACGTGGCGGGTGGAGGGCTCTGCCCCGGCCCGCCGGTAGGCGAAGGAGACGGGGGCGCGGTCGCGGGTGGCGGCGTACAGGGGGTCGAAGGCGGGTTCGCTGGTGCGCACGCGCGGTTCGAGGCCGACGAGGGAGGACTCGTCGGGTTCGACCCCGAGGCTGCGCAGCTTCACGAGGGCGCGGGTGGCGGGGCCGGCGAGGCTGGCCTGCTGCCACACGCGGCTGGCCAGGGAGAGCACGGCCAGCTCGGCGGGGGTGAAGTTGATCTCGGGCAGGGCGTAGGCGTCGCGGTCGATGCGGTAGCCGGCCTCGTCGCCGAAGAGGGGGTCCTCGCCGCCGGTGTCCAGGGGCACGCCGAGCTCGCGCAGGTCCTCCTTGTCGCGCTCGAACATGCGTTCGAAGGCGACGGTGGTGGCGCAGTCGGCGTACTGGGGCACGGCGGCGCGGATCTGCTCCTTGGTGAGCCACCGGCGGGTGGCGGACAGGGCGATGACGAGGTTGAGCAGGCGCTCGGTGCGCCGCGCGCCGCGGGCGGCGGCGGCCGCGCCGCTGCTGGTTCCGGAGCTCGCCATGGTGGACTGGACGCTACCGGACCCCGGGCGGGGCGCACCCGGCGGTGGCGGCCGCCCTCGGGTGCGCCCCGCCCGGGTGCAGGCCCGCGGCCACCCCGGCCGCGTCCACTCCACTCCCGTCCGTCCCGTCGCCGTCTCCCGGAGGCCGTCCACCGTGCGTCCACCACCCGCGGGCCGAGCGCCCGCGCGCCGCCTGCCCGCGCTGGACGTGGCGCGCGGCGTGGCGATCGCGCTGGTGGTGCTGCACCACGCGGTGCTGCACCTGGACGCGGCGGGGCTGCTGCCGGCGTGGTGGCGCGCCGTGAACGGCGAGCTGGTGCTGCTGCGGATGCCGCTGTTCTTCTGCGTCTCCGGGGTGCTGGCCGCCTCGGCGGCAGGACGGTCCTGGCCGGCGCTGGTGCGCGGGCGGCTGGTGCCGCTGCTGTGGGTGTTCGTGCTGTGGTCGCTGGTGCGGTTCGCGGTGTTCAGCGCGGTGACGCCGCGGTTCCAGCCGTGGGAGACGGACAGCGTGGTGCCGCTGCTGCTGGCGCCGGTGCGGCCGACGACGGGTCTGTGGTACCTGTACGCGCTCGCGGTGTTCACGGTGGTGACCCGGGCGCTGGGGCGGGGTGCGGCGTGGGCGCTGGCACCGGCGGCGCTGCTGTCGGTGGCCGCCAGCGAGCTGTGGGTGCGCGCGCCGTACTACGTGTGGCACCAGATGGCGCGGTGCTTCGTGTTCTTCCTGCTGGGCTGGTGCCTGCGGGGGCTGCTGCTGCGGCTGCTGACGTCCCTGGCGACGGCGCCGGCGGTGGCGCTGAGCGCGGTGGGGGCGCTCGCGCTGGTGGTGCACGGGGCCGGGGGGTTGCGGGCGCCGGGGGTGGCCAGCGTCCTGAGCGTGCTGGCGGTGGTGTGCGGGCTGGCGTTCGCGGTGGTGCTGACGCGGACGGCGGGGGCGCTGGGTGCGGCGGCGGGGTGGCTGGGGCGGCGGACCCTGCCGGTGTACCTGGTGCACGAGCTGGTGGTGGGGGTGGCCACGAGCGCCGTGGCGGCTGGTGGTGCGGCTGCGGGGGCGGCTGGTGGTGCCCGCCCGTGGTGGCTGCCGCTGCTGTGGACGGCGCTGGGCGTGGTGGTGCCGCTGGCGGTGCACGCGCTGGCCCTGCGGGTGGGCGCGCGGTGGCTGTACGAGGCCCCGGCGGCGGTGCGCGCCGCGGGGACGGGCGGGAGCACCGGCACGGGCGCGGGCGCGGCCGGGCGCGAGCCGTGGCGCACGCCGCCGGGAGCGCCGGGCGGGGGCACCCCCTAGCCTCGTCGGCGTGCTGCGGTGGCGAGCGGGGACGGTGACGGGGGTGCGCCGGGAGTGGCCCGGTGCGCTGGAGTGCGAGGTGCGGGTGGACACCGCACCGCCGGGGGCCGGCGGGGACGGCGGAGCCGCGGACGCTCCGGGGGCGGTGGTGCGGGCGCTGGCGTACGAGCAGCTGGTGGGTCGCCCGGTCGCCGGGGACCGGGTGCTGCTGAACACCGCGGCGCTGGCGCGCGGGCTGGGCACGGGCGGGTACGCGATGGTGGTGGCGCTGCCGGAGGCCCTGCCGGCGGACCCGCCGGCGGGGCCCGGGCACCTGGTGAAGGCGCGGTACACGCCGCTGCAGGCGATGGTGCTGGGGGTGGACGAGCAGGAGTCCGAGCACCACGACGCGCTGGCCGCGGCGGACGACCTGGGTGGTGCCCCGGTGGTGGTGGCGGACCTGCACTCGGCGCTGCCGGCGGTGCTGGCCGGGGTGCGCGCGCAGGTCCCGGGGGCGCGGGTGGTGTACGTGCTCACCGACGGCGGGGCGCTGCCGGCGGCGTTCTCGCGGGCGGTGGCGGGGTTGCGCGAGGCGGGGTGGCTGGCGGCGTGCGTGAGCACCGGGCAGAGCTTCGGCGGCGACCTGGAGGCGGCCACCGTGCACACCGGGATGCTCGCGGCGCGGCTGGTGGCCGGTGCGGACGTGCTCGTGGTGGCGCAGGGCCCGGGGAACCTGGGCACCGGGTCGCGGTGGGGGTTCTCGGGGGTCGCGGCCGGGGAGGCGCTGAACGCGGCGGCGGTGCTGGGCGGGCGGGCGGTGGCGGCGCTGCGGGTCTCGCAGGCGGACCCGCGCCAGCGCCACCGGGGCCTGTCGCACCACTCGGCGACCGCGGTGGGCCGGGTGGCGCTGGCGCCGGTGGACGTGGCGGTGCCCGCCGCGCGGGACGAGGCGGGCGGGTTCTGGGACGGGGTGCGCGAGCAGGCGCGGGAGCTGTGCGCGCCGGTGGGCCGGCACCGCCTGGTCGAGGTGGGCACCGCGGGGCTGGACGAGGCGCTGGCGCGGTGCCCGGTGCCGCTGTCGACGATGGGGCGCGGGCTGGAGGCGGACCGGGCGGCGTTCGTGGCGGCGGCGGTCGCCGGCCGGCACGCCGCCGCGCTGCTCGGCTGAGCGGGCCGCCGCCCGCCCCGCGGGGCGGGCGCCGGTGGACGCGTGACGCCCCGGGCCGCCGGTCGGCGGC
>NZ_JBBBEM010000033.1:0-23960 GCF_037154035.1 Kineococcus sp. G2
CCCGGGCCGCCGGTCGGCGGCCCGGGGCGTCACGGGCGGGGAGGGTCAGCTGACGCCGACGAGGTCCACCACGAAGATCAGCGTCTCGCCGGGCTTGATGGCCGCGCCGGCACCGCGGTCGCCGTACCCCAGGTGCGGGGGGATGACGAGGGTGCGGCGCCCGCCCACCCGCATGCCGGCGATGCCCTGGTCCCAGCCGGCGATGACCGTGCCGCGACCCAGGGGGAAGTCCAGCGGCTGACCGCGGTTCCAGGAGGCGTCGAACTCCTCCCCGGTGCTGAAGGCCACGCCGACGTAGTGGGCGCTGACGGTGCTGCCGGGGACGGCCTCGGGACCGTCGCCGACGATGTCGTCGGTGATCCGCAGCTCCGTGGGCGGTTCGCCGCCGGGGAAGTCGACCTCGGGCTTGGTGCGCTCGGTCAAGGGTGCCGCTCCTGTCGGTGGGGGGTGGTGCTCAGTACGCGTCGAGGATGTCCACGACGAACACCAGCGCGCCCGCGGGCTGACCGCCGGTGGGGTTCTCACCGTACGCGTCCTCCGCGGGGATCACGAGGAGCACCCGGCTGCCGACGGTCTGACCGACGATGCCCTCGTCCCAGCCGGCGATGACCTGCCCGGTGCCGATGGTGGTCTCGAACGCCTCGCCGGCGTCCCAGGAGCTCTCGAAGACCTCCCCGTCGGCCAGGGTGGCGCCCACGTACTGCATCTTCACGTGCATGCCGCTGGTGACCTCCGGGCCGGTGCCCCTGATGAGGGTCTGCGCGACGGTGTCGGCGGGCGGGGCGGGGTCCGAGACCGTGATGCCGGTGGGCACGCCCTGCTCGTCCACGTCCACCGAGGGCAGGTTCGCCGGGGCGTCCACGCGCTCGCCGGTGGCCTGGTCGGGGATCAGGCGCACGACGTCGGTGACGAGCACGAACGTGGTGTCGGCGTCCACGCCCTCCTTGCCGAACTGGGCGGCGGCCTCGCCGAAGCCGTCCCCGGGGGCGATGGCGATGGCCAGGCGGTCGCCGACGTGGGCGCCGACCAGGCCGCGGGCGATGCCCTTGGTGACGTCGGCCAGCTCGAAGCGGGCGTCGGTGCCGCCGTAGCTGGAGTCCAGCAGCTCACCGGTGGAGCCGGCGTAGAGGGCGTAGGCGAACTGGACCTCGTCCTGGGCGGTGATCTCCTCGCCGCTGCCCTGGACGACGACCTCGCGGGTGGTCTCCTCCACCGTCAGCGGCGTGGTGATCTGCACCTCGGGGGCGACGGCGGGGTTCGCCTCGCCGGTGACGGTGACCGGCAGGTCGGCGACGGCGGCCGGCTCGACGGTGGTGGCCTGCTCGGTGGCCGAGGCGCTCTGCTCCGCGGCGGTGGGCGCCTCCGGCTCCGAGGCGCAACCGCCCAGGACGACGGCGAGCGCCACGGCGGCGGCGGGCAGGGCGGCGATGCGGCGGGGCACGGCGGGGGTCCTCACGGTCGTGGGATCGGTCTCGGGCACCCTAACCGCGCTCCCTGGACGTCGGCTGGCAGGTCGCCCGGTGCCGGCTGAGGGCGCCGGCCGAGACAGGAGCGCCGGGTACCGGGGTGTCACATGCCGGCGATGAGGCGCTCGACACGGTCGTCGACGGAGCGGAAGGGGTCCTTGCACAGCACGGTGCGCTGGGCCTGGTCGTTGAGCTTCAGGTGCACCCAGTCGACGGTGAAGTCGCGGTGCTTGTCCTGGGCGGCGCGCACGAAGTCGCCGCGCAGCTTGGCGCGGGTGGTCTGCGGGGGCACGGAGAGCGCCTCGAAGACCTCGATGTCGGAGCAGACGCGCTCGGCCATGCCGCGGGCGGCGAGCAGGTAGTGCAGGCCGCGGCCGCGGTGGATGTCGTGGTAGGCCAGGTCCAGGCGGGCGATGCGCGGGCTGGTCAGGTCCAGGCCGTGCTTGGCCATGTAGCGGTCCAGCAGCTTCTTCTTGATGACCCAGTCGACCTCGCGGTCGACGAGGCCGAGGTCGCCGGTGGCCACGGCGCGCAGGGCGCGTTCCCACAGGTCCAGGACGCGCTTGAGGGTGGGGGTGTGCAGGCCGCGGGTCTCGACGAAGTCCTTGGCCTTGGTGAGGTACTCCTCCTGGATCTGCAGGGCGCTGGCCTCGCGGCCGTTGGCCAGGCGCACGGGGCGGCGGCCGGTGGGGTCGTGGCTGATCTCGCGGATGGCGCGGATGGGGTTCTCCAGCGTCATCTCCCGCAGCGGCACGCCCTCCTCCACCATGCGCAGCACCAGGTCGGTGGAGCCGAGCTTGAGCATGGTGGTGGTCTCGGACATGTTGGAGTCGCCGACGATGACGTGCAGGCGGCGGTACTTCTCGGCGTCGGCGTGCGGTTCGTCGCGCGTGTTGATGATGGGGCGCGAGCGGGTGGTGGCGCTGGAGACGCCCTCCCAGATGTGGTCGGCGCGCTGGGACAGCGAGTAGGTGGCGCCGCGGGGGGTCTGCACGACCTTGCCGGCGCCGACGACGAGCTGGCGGGAGACCAGGAACGGGATGAGGACGTCGGACAGGCGCCCGAACTCGCCGTGGCGGGAGACGAGGTAGTTCTCGTGGCAGCCGTAGGAGTTGCCGGCGGAGTCGGTGTTGTTCTTGAAGAGGAACACCTCCCCGGCGATGCCCTCCTCCTCCAGGCGGCGTTCGGCATCGACGAGCAGGCCCTCCAGGGTGCGTTCGCCGGCGCGGTCGTGCACGACGAGCTGGCGCACGTCGTCGCACTCCGGTGAGGCGTACTCGGGGTGGGAGCCGACGTCGAGGTAGAGGCGGGCGCCGTTGCGCAGGAAGACGTTGCTGGAGCGTCCCCAGGAGACGACCTTGCGGAACAAGTACCGGGCCACCTCGTCGGGGGACAGCTTGCGCTGGCCCTCGAACGCGCAGGTGACACCGAACTCGGTCTCCAACCCGAAGATCCGCCGGTCCATCAGGCCACCATAGGTCGCCGACGGCCCGGCAGCGCTGTGAAACGCGCCGCCGGGCCGTCGGGTGTGCCGGCTGGTGCCCCGGCTGGTGATCCGGTGGGGGATCAGGCGGGCGGCTCGGGCGGGGTGTCGGGGCCGGGGGCGGCGGCCCCCTCCCCCGCGCCACCGTCCGCGTCGCCGTCCCCGCCGGTGCCCAGCAGGTCGGCGAGGGCGGGTGCGCCCAGGCGGCGGAAGGTGCGGCGGGTGCGGGCGCGCTCGAGGACGGCGACCTCGAGCTGGTCGGCGGAGATGGCGCGCGGGCCGGAACCGGCGGCGGCCGCGGCGGCGTCGGAACCGAGGGCCTGCACGGCCAGGCGCAGGGCGGCGGGCAGGTCCATGCCCGGCTGCCAGTGCTCGGCGAGGTGGGCGGTGATCTGCTCGGCGGAGCCGCCCATGGCGACGTAACCGTGCTCGTCGGCCACGGAGCCGTCGTACGTCAGCCGGTACACCTGGTCCTGCTCGGGGGTGGCGCCGACCTCGGCGACGACGAGCTCGACCTCGTACGGCTTGGACTCGGTGGTGAAGATGGTGCCCAGGGTCTGCGCGTAGGCGTTGGCCAGGCCGCGGGCGGTGACGTCGTCGCGGTCGTAGGAGTAGCCGCGCAGGTCGGCGTAGCGCACCCCGGCCACGCGCAGGTTCTCGAACTCGTTGTACTTGCCGACGGCGGCGAAGGCGACGCGGTCGTAGATCTCGGAGATCTTGTGCAGGGCCCGGGAGGCGTTCTCGGAGGCGAAGACGATGCCGTCGGTGCAGGCGACGACGACGACCGCGCGGCCGCGGGCGATGCCCTTGCGCGCGAAGTCGGCCTTGTCCTTCATCACCTGCTCGGGCGAGACGTAGAACGGCACGCTCACGCGCGGGCACCTCCCTGCTGCGTGGTGGACTGCTGCGCGGTGGACTGCTGCGTGCCGGCGAGCGGGTTGCCGCCGGGGTTGCCGGTGCGGCCGGCGACGACGTCCTGGACCACCGACGCCAGCTCGTCCTCGCCCAGGCGGCGGAAGCCGTCGGCGGTGACGTGCGCCACCACGGGCCAGATGCGGCGCAGCAGGTCCGGGCCGCCGGTGGCGGAGTCGTCGTCGGCGGCGTCCCAGAGCGCCTCCACGGCCACCCGCACGGCCTCCTGGCCGCTCAGGCCCGGGCGGAAGAGCTTCTTCAGGGCACCGCGGGCGAAGACGGAGCCGGAGCCGACGGCGTGGTGGTCGACCTCCTCGTAGCGGCCGCCGGTGACGTCGTAGCTGACGATGCGCCCGCGCCCCTCGGCCAGGTCGTAGCCGGCGAAGACGGGGACCACGGCCAGGCCCTGCATCGCCAGGCCGAGGTTGCCGCGGATCATCGCGGAGAGGCGGTTCGCCTTGCCCTCGAAGGACATCAGGGCGCCCTCGAGCTTCTCGAAGTGCTCCAGCTCGACCTGGAACAGGCGCACCATCTCGATCGCGAGCCCGGCGGTGCCGGCGATGCCCACGCAGGAGTGGTCGTCGGCGGGGAAGACCTTCTCGATGTCGCGCTGGGCGATGACGTTGCCGGCGGTGGCGCGCCGGTCGCCGGCCATCACCACCCCGTCGGCGCAGACGATCGCCACGATGGTGGTCGCGTGCGGCGGCTGGCCGGCTCCGGGACCGCCCGTCAGCGCGCCGGTGCCGGCAGCGGGCAGGCGCCGGGCACCGGGCAGCACCTCGGGCGCGTGGTCTCGGACGAAGTCGGTGAAGGACGAGGAACCCGGCACGAGGAACGCCGCCGGGAGCCGTCCGCTGGGGTCCTGGCTCACCCGCTCGACCCTACCCGGCGGCCCCCGGGCGCGCCGGGGAGCCGCCGGCGGGCGCGGCGGGCCCGCAGCGCCCACCGCGGCGCCCGGCCCAGCGGCGTGCGGCCTACTGGCCGCCCTTCTGCACGAAGCCGCGCACGAACTCCTCGGAGTTCGACTCCAGGACGTCGTCGATCTCGTCCAGCAGGGCGTCGACCTCGGCGTCGCTCTCCTTGGCCTGGGCCGTGGCCTGCGCCGGCACGGCGGGGGTCTCCTCCGGCTCGTCCTCGCGGCGGCTCGGGCGCTGCTGCTCCTGTCCAGGCATCGCTGGCTCCCCCCTGGTTCCTCACCTCGGCGCCGGCGGCGGCCGGCGTGCTGACGACACTAACCCCGCCGGGCTGCGCGCGCCCCGCTGTCGGGACGGATCGCGCCGCGCTCAGGAGCCGGTGAGGGCGGCGACGAGCTCCTCGGCGGTGGCGCACCGGTCCAGCAGGGCGCCGACGTGCTCGCGGGTGCCGCGCAGCGGCTCCAGGGTGGGCACCCGCTGCAGGGCACCGCGCCCGGGCACGTCGAAGATCACGGAGTCCCAGCTGGCGGCGGCGACGCGGGAGCCGTAGCGGGCCAGGCACTCACCGCGGAAGTACGCGCGGGTGTCCTCCGGCGCGTGGGCCACGGCGTGCTCGACGGCCTCGTCGTCGACGAGGCGGTCGACCTGACCGCGGGCGGCCAGCCGGTGGTACAGGCCCTTCTCCGGGCGCACGTCGGACCACTGCAGGTCCACCGCCTGCAGCCGGTGGCTGTCCCAGCCCAGCCCGTCGCGGGAGCGGTAGCCCTCCAGCAGGCGCAGCTTGGCGACCCAGTCGACCTGGCGGGCGGCGGAGAAGACGTCGCGCTCCAGCCTGCCGAGCACGTCGTCCCACAGCGCCAGGACCTCGCGGGTGTCGGCGTCGGCGTCGGCTCCGGCGCGGTCCTCCACGAACGCGGCCGCCGCCTCGAAGTAGGCGCGCTGCAGCTGCAGCGCGCTCAGGCGCCGCCCGTCGCGCAGCCGCACCAGGTGCGTCAGGCCCGGGTCGTGGGAGACCTCGTGCAGGGCGCGCACCGGTTCGCTCAGCTGCAGGTCGCCGGCCGGGCCGCCGGCGAGCGCCCCGGCCTCCAGCATCTCCAGCACCAGGGAGGTGGTGCCGACCTTCAGCAGGGTGGCGACCTCGCACATGGTGGCGTCGCCGACGATGACGTGCAGGCGCCGGTACTTCTCGGCGGTGGCGTGCGGCTCGTCGCGGGTGTTGATGATGGGCCGCTTCATCGTGGTCTCCAGGCCGACCTCGACCTCGAAGAAGTCCGCGCGCTGGCTGATCTGGAAGCCGGCGGTGGCGGAGTCCTGCCCGATGCCGACGCGCCCGGCGCCGGCGATGACCTGCCGGGAGACGAAGAACGGGACGAGGTGGCGCACCACGTCGCCGAACGGGGTGGCGCGGTCCATCAGGTAGTTCTCGTGGGTGCCGTAGGAGGCGCCCTTGCCGTCGGTGTTGTTCTTGTAGATCGTCACCGGCGTCAGGCCCGGGGTGGCGGCCACGCGGCGCAGCGCCTCCAGCAGGATCCGCTCGCCGGCGCGGTCGTAGCGGACCGCGTCGCGGGGGGTGAGCACCTCCGGGGAGGAGTACTCCGGGTGGGCGTGGTCGACGTAGAAGCGCGCGCCGTTGGTGAGGATGACGTTGGCCGTGGTGGGGTCCTCGACCTCGGCGCCGACCACGTCGGGGGTGCCGGGCGCGGCGCGGCGCCCGCCCCGCTCCCCCGCTGCGCCGCCGCGGTGGCCGTGGGCGTCGCCGCGGGCGGGGGCGTCGGTCAGCTGGGAGGGGTGCGCGGCGGCGCGCTGCAGCTCGAAGCCGCGCGCGTCGCGCAGCGGCGCCTCGTCCTCGTAGTCCCAGCGGGTGCGCAGGCCCGCACCCGTCGAGCCGGTGGTGGGGGCGGCGTAGGCGTTGACGACCTGCGCGGACAGCAGCATCGGGTTGGCGCCGGGGTCCCCGGGCACCGAGATGCCGTACTCGGTCTCCAGGCCGGTCACCCTGCGCACGCTCACGCCCCCGACCCTACGGGGCTGGTGCGCGCACCGCCGGACCGGTCGCGGCCGGCCGGTGCCGCGCGCCCGGCCGGGGGCGTCAGTCGGCGCGCAGCGCGACCACCGGGTCCAGCCGGCCGGCGCGGCGGGCGGGGAAGACGCCGAAGAAGACGCCGACGGCGGCGGAGACGACGAACGCCACCACCGGGCTCCACCACTCCACGCTGGCCGGCAGCGGGGAGAAGCGGTCCACGAGGACGGAACCGGTCAGGCCGATGACGATGCCGATGACACCGCCGACGCTGGTCAGCAGCACCGCCTCGACGAGGAACTGCACGAGCACGTCGCGCTGGCGGGCGCCCAGGGCCTTGCGCAGGCCGATCTCGCGGGTCCGCTCGCGCACGGAGACGAGCATGATGTTGGACACGCCGACGCCGCCGACGAGCAGGGAGATGGCGGCGATCGCGGCGAGCACGGCGGTGAGCAGGCCGAGGATCTCGCCGATGACGCCGAGGATCTGCGTCTGGGTGACGGCGCTGAAGGCCTGGTCGGGGTACTCGGCCTCCAGCGCGGCCCGCAGGTCGTGCGCCAGCTCCGGCACGGCGTCGGCGCCGGGGGCCTTCACGGCGAAGGCGTCCACGCGCTGCAGCCCGAAGAGGCGCTGGGCGACCGTGATGGGCACGTGCACCTCGTTGTCCTGCGAGACGCCGAAGGACTCGCCCTGCTCGGCGAGCACGCCGACGACGCGGAACCGGGTGCCGGCCACGGTGATCTGCCGGCCCACCGCCTCGGCGCCGGGGAAGAGGTTCTCGGCGGTGCGCGAGCCGAGCACGGCCACGCGGCGGCGGGCGTCGACGTCGGTGCCGGTGAAGTACTGCCCGGAGGCGAGCGGGCGGGTGAACACCTCGGGCAGGTTCTCGTCGGTGCCCTGGACGGTGACGAACCGCTCGGCGCCGCCGGCGCGCACCTGGGCGCCGGAGCTGAGGCGGGCGGTGACGGCACCGGGGTCGCCGGTGACCTCGGCGAGGACCTCGGCGTCCTCGCGCTGCAGCGTGGAGGCCGCCGCGGCGCCGGCGGCGAGGTTGTTCGGGTCGAACTCGCCGGGCACGACGAGCACGAGGTTGGAGCCCAGGCCCTCCACCTGGGACTCGATGCGCTCGCGAGCGCCGGCGCCGATGGAGACGACGACGATGACGGCGGCGATGCCGATGACGATGCCCAGGGTGGTCAGCAGGCTGCGCAGCCGGTTGCCGCGCAGGGCGTCCAGCGCGACGCGGAACGCCTCCACCCCCTTCACGCCGTCCCCCCGCCGGTGCGGGCGCCGCTGGTGCTGTCGGTGGCGCTGTCGGTGGCGCTGTCGGTCTCCACGAGGCCGTCGCGCACCCGCACCTGGCGGCGGGCGCGGGCGGCGACCTCGTCGTCGTGGGTGACCAGGACGACGGCCACGCCGCGCTCGGTGTTGAGGTCCTCCAGGATGCGCATGACCTCGGCGCCGTTGCGGGTGTCGAGGTTGCCGGTGGGCTCGTCGGCCAGCAGGATGCGCGGCTCGCCGACCAGGGCGCGGGCGATGGCCACGCGCTGCTGCTCGCCGCCGGACATCTGGGTGGGGCGGTGGGTCAGGCGGTGCCCGAGGTTCACCGCGCGCAGCGACTCGGCGGCGCGCTCGCGGCGCTCGGCGGCCTTGACGCCCCGGTACAGCAGCGGCAGGGCGACGTTGTCCAGGGCGCTGGAGCGCGGCAGCAGCTGGAACGCCTGGAAGACGAACCCGATCTGGCGGTTGCGCAACTCGGCCAGCTCCGCGTCGGACAGCTCGCGCAGGTCGCGCCCGCCGACGCGCAGGGTGCCGGAGGTGGGCCGGTCCAGGCAGCCGAGCAGGTGCATGAGGGTGGACTTGCCCGAGCCGCTGGGGCCGACGATCGCGGCGTACTCGCCGTCGGCGACGGTGAAGCTGACGCCGCGCAGCGCCTGCACCTCACCACCGCCGAAGGAGTAGCTGCGGGTGACGTCGACGGCCTCGATGGCCGGGACCGCCCCGGCGGGGCGGTGCGCGGGGTCGCGGGCGGTGTCGCGGACCGGATCGTGGGCGGGGGCCGGGTCGTGGGCGGGGGCCGGGTGGGCGGCGCGGCTCACGGCAGCTGCTGGCCGGCGCGCACGTCGGCGGCGCCCTCGGTGACGATGCGTTCCCCGGCGCGCAGACCCTCGGTGACCTGCACGGCCTGCTGCCCGCGCACCCCGACGGTGACGTCGCGCCGCTCGGCGACGCCGTCGCGCACCACCCACACCGCGTCGCCGGGCGCGTCGGCACCCTCCGCGGCGGTGCCGGCACCGCCGCGCACGACCGCGGCGGCGGGCACCCGCACCGCGTCGGCCGCCTCGGCCACGACGAGGGAGACGACCGCGGACATGCCCGGCAGCGGGGTGGGTGCCTCGCCGCCGCTGTCGGCGGTGCCGCCGTCGTAGCTCAGGCGCACCGTGTAGGTGACGGCGCCGCCGGTACCGGTGGCGCTGGGGTCCACACCGGTGACGGTGCCGCGGTAGGTGGCGCCCTCGACGGCGTCGACGGCGACCTCGGCGACCTGGCCGGGCTGCACGCGCAGCACGTCGGACTCGTCGACGTCGGCGGTCAGGGTGAGCACGGAGGCGTCGATGACGCTCAGCAGGGGGGCGCCGGCGTTCACGGCGGCTCCGGCGGCCAGGACCGGGGAGCCGGGGGCGCCGGCGGCGCCGAGGTCCTGCCCGGCGGCGGCACCGGCCAGGGCCGACTCGGGCAGCGCGCCGGACTGCAGCAGCGCGGCGGCCCCGGCGGGCAGGGCGGTGCCGGCCGAGCCGGTGCCGGCCAGCGAGACGGTGCCGGTGATGGGCGCGCGCACGGTCAGCGCGTCCACGGTGGCCTGGGCGGCGGCGACCGCGGCGCGGGTCTGCACGCGCTGCGCCTGCCCGAGGGCGGCGACGGCGGCGTCGACGTCGCCGAGGCCGGCGGCGACCTGCTCCACCAGGGCCTGCGTCTGGGCGGCCAGCAGCTCGTACTGGGTGCGCGAGGAGCGCACCGCCGCCAGCGCGGCCTCGCGGGCGACCGCGTCGGGCAGGGCGGCGGCCTGCTGCTCGGCCTGCTCGAAGCGCGCCCGCGCGTCGGCGCGGGCGCGGCGCTGCTGGGCCGCGACCTCGTCGGGGTCGGCCGAGGACGAGGACGAGGAGCCGGCGGCGGCCGCGCGCCGGTCGGCCTCGCGGGCCTGCTCCAGCGCGTCGTGCGCCTGCGGGGAGTCGATGGTGGCCAGCACCTGACCGGCCTGCACCTGCTGGCCGTCGGTGACCTCCAGGGTGGCGACCGTGCCGGTGGCGGGTGCCGTCACGGTGGAGGAGGCGCGCGGCTGCACGGTGCCGGGGGCCTCCACGACCTCGCGCACCGCGCCGGTCTGCACGGCGGCGGTGGCGACGGCCGCCTCCTCCTCCTCGCCGCACCCGGCCAGCAGCAGGACCACGGCGGTGGCCGCGGCGGGCAGCAGCCGCCGCGGGGCGCGCGAGCGGGAGGGAGGCAGCAGGGGGGGACGCACGCGCGTCACCCTAAGCCGTTCGCCCGGGGGTCGTGCGTCCTTCGTGGGGAGTTCCCCGGGCCGTCGGCATCCCCCGATCGGTGGACCCGCAGCTCGCCGTGGGGCGCTGCGCGGCGCCGCGGGCACGTCCGCTCGCGCCCGGCGGGCGCGCCGGTAGCGTCCGGGGCGTGCACGAGCGCAGCGGCCACGAGCCCAGCCGTGAGGTCGGCCCGGGGGTGGGCGCCGGCGGGGAGCGGGTGGCGCTGTACGACCCGTCCGAGCCCGCCGGGCGGGTCACCGGCAGCGCGCCGCGCTCGCGGGTGCGCCGCGAGAACCTGCCGCACGCGGGCACCGGGGTGCTGCTGCGCGACGGGCGCGGGCGGGTGTTCGTGCACCGGCGCACGGACACCAAGGACGTCCACCCCGGCGCCCACGACTGCCTGGCCGGCGGCGTGGTCGGCGCCGGCGAGGACGTCGAGCACGCCGCGCGCCGCGAGCTGGCCGAGGAGCTGGGGGTGCGGGCGGTGGCGCTGCGGCCGGTGCTGCGCCGCTGGTACCGCGACGAGGTGACCCACTACCTGGCGCACGTGTACGAGGCGTGGTGGGACGGGCGGCCGCTGGTGCTGCAGGACAGCGAGGTCGCCGCGGGGTGGTGGGAGCCGGCGCAGCGCCTGCGCGAGCGGCTGGCCGATCCGTCGTGGCCGTTCGTGCCGGACTCGCGGGCGCTGCTGGCGGCCTGGCCGCTCTGGTGGGAGGAGACCGGCGCACCACCTGCCCCCCTGCCGTGACGCACCGCGGGCCCGCACCCGGTCCGGGTGCGGGCCCACGCGCTGCGGCCGGCCGCTGCGGGCGCCGGCGCTACAGGTACTGGCCGGTGTTGGCGACCGTGTCGATGGAGCGGCCCGCCTCGGTGCCCTTCTTGCCCTGCGTGAGGGTGCGGATGAAGACGATCCGCTCGCCCTTCTTGCCGGAGATGCGGGCCCAGTCGTCGGGGTTGGTGGTGTTGGGCAGGTCCTCGTTCTCCTTGAACTCGTCCACGCACGCGCTCATCAGGTGCTCCACCCGCAGACCCCGCTGGCCCAGGGTCAGCAGGTCCTTGATGGCCATCTTCTTGGCGCGGTCGACGATGTTCTGGATCATCGCGCCGGAGTTGAAGTCCTTGTAGTACAGGACCTCCTTGTCGCCGCCGGCGTAGGTGACCTCGAGGAACTCGTTCTCGGGGCCCTCGGTGTACATGCGCTCCACCGTGGCGCGGATCATCGCCTCGACCGCTGCGCGCGGGTCGCCGCCGTTGGCCGCGACGTCCTCGGGGTGCAGGGGCAGGTCCGACGTCAGGTACTTGCCGAAGATCTCCCCGGCGCTCTCCGCGTCGGGGCGCTCGATCTTGATCTTCACGTCGAGGCGGCCGGGGCGCAGGATGGCGGGGTCGATCATGTCCTCGCGGTTGGAGGCGCCGATGACGATGACGTTCTCCAGGCGCTCGACGCCGTCCAGCTCGCTCAGCAGCTGCGGCACGATCGTGGTCTCCACGTCGGAGGAGACGCCCGAGCCGCGGGTGCGGAACAGCGACTCCATCTCGTCGAAGAAGACGACGACGGGGGTGCCCTGGCCGGCCTTCTCCCGGGCGCGGGCGAAGATCAGCCGGATGTGCCGCTCGGTCTCGCCGACGTACTTGTTCAGCAGCTCCGGGCCCTTGATGTTCAGGAAGTAGCTCTTCGCCTGCGTCTGTCCGCGCAGCTCGGCGGCCTTCTTCGCCAGCGAGTTCGCCACCGCCTTGGCGATGAGGGTCTTGCCGCAGCCGGGCGGGCCGTACAGCAGGATGCCCTTCGGCGGGCGCAGGCCGTGCTCGCGGAAGAGGTCCGCGTGCAGGAACGGCAGCTCCACGGCGTCGCGGATCGCCTCGATCTGCGAGCCCAGTCCCCCGATGTCCTCGTAGTGGATGTCGGGGACCTCCTCGAGGACCAGCTCCTCGACCTCGGCCTTGGGGATGCGCTCGAACGCGAAGCCGGAGCGGGTGTCGATGGTCAGGGAGTCGCCCACCCGCAGCGGGCCGTCCACCAGGGGCCCGGCCAGGCGCACGACGCGCTCCTCGTCGGCGCGGGCCAGCACCAGCGCGCGCCCGTCGTCGAGGACCTCCTTGACGGTGGCCAGCTCGCCGGTGCGCTCGTAGTCGCAGGCGGCGACCACGTTCATCGCCTCGTTGACCATGACGTCCTGGCCGGGGCGCAGCGCCGACAGCTCCACGGCGGGGCTGACGGCCACCCGCAGGCGCCGGCCGGCGCTGACCACGTCGGCGGTGCCGTCCCCGACGGCGGCCAGGAACGTGGCGAACTGGGCGGGCGGCTGCCCGAGCCGGTCGACCTCCGCCTTCAGCGAGACGATCTGGTCGCGCGCGTCGCGCAGGGTGGCGGCGAGGCGGTCGTTCTGGGCGTTGACCTGGGCCAGCCGCGAGCGCACGGCTCCGAGCTGCTCCTCCAGCAGCGCGACGTGGCGGGCGTCCCGCTCTCCTCCGCCGCCGAAGCGGCGCTGGGGTTCCGTCATGGCGCGTCCTCCCCCTCGTGGCCCTCCCGGTTCCCCGGTCGGGCGGTGGATGCGCTCGACCCTAACCCGCTGCGGCGCGGCGCGCGCCGTGTCGGCACCCCACCGGGAACGACGGACGGTCACGAGGTGATCACGTTCCGGTTTCGACCGCGGGGGTCGGGGCGCCGGACCTGCGGGCGCGGGCGACTGCCCCCAGGATGTGCGCGTGCCCGACGCACCCGTGCCCGAGACCGAGCGGCGCGGTGGTGCCGTGCCCCGGCTGGACGCCTTCCAGCGCCGGCACCCGGCCGTGGGGTTCCCGCTGGCCGTGGTCTACAAGTTCTTCGAGGACCAGGGCGCCTACCTGGCCGCGCTGATCGCCTACTACGGCCTGCTGGCGCTGGTGCCGCTGCTGCTGCTGCTGTCCACGATCCTGGGCTACGTCCTGTCCGGGGACCCGGGCGCGCAGCAGGCGGTGCTGAACTCGGCGGTGGCGCAGGTGCCCGTCATCGGCGACGAGCTGGGCAGCCCCGAGCGCCTCGGCGGCGGCGCGGCCGGCCTCGTCATCGGTGTCGCCGGCGCCCTGTACGGCGCGACCGGGCTGGGCCTGGCCCTGCAGAACGCGGTCAACGTGGCGTGGGCGGTGCCCCGCAACGAGCGGCCCAACCCGTTCGCCGCTCGCGGACGGGCGCTGCTGCTGCTGGTCACGGCCGGAGGGTTCGTCGTGGGCACCGCGGTGCTCAGCGCGCTCATCAGCGCCTACGTGCCGCCCGGACTGGCCGAGTGGGCCTCGCACGCCGGGGCCGCGGCGCTGGCGGCGGTCGGCTTCGCCGTGGCGTTCCGGCTGGCGGCCGCGCACCGGCCGGACGTGCGCACGATCCTGCCGGGCGCGGTGGCCATGGGGGTGCTGTGGCAGGTGCTGCAGTACTTCGGCCGCGGCATCGTCTCCTCGGTGGCCGAGCGCTCCAGCGTCTCCAACCAGGTCTTCACCGTCGTCCTGGGCGGCATCGCGTTCCTCTTCGTCGCCGCGTGCTGCGTGGTGCTGTGCGTGGAGGCCGACGTGGTGCGGGTGCGGCGGCTGTACCCGCGGGCGCTGCTGACGCCGCTGACCGACGCGGTGGTGCTGACCGACGCCGACCAGCGCGCCTACACCCGCCTGGCGCAGGCGCAGCGGCACAAGGGCTTCGAGCAGGTGCACGTGCGCTTCGGCCGTTCCCCGCTGGAGCAGGTCCACGAGCGCGCGGACGACCCGGGCCACCCCGAGCACCCCGAGCACCCCGAGCACCCCGGTCGCCGGGGCGTGCACCGGCGGCGCTCAGAGCAGCGGGGCCAGCAGCCAGCGGGCCAGCAGGACCGCGGTGAGCGCGACCGCGACCGCGGCGACGGCGTGCTCGACGCGCGCCCCGGTGCGGAACAGCCCTAGGGCGGTGCGCCGGCGCCGCCCGCCCAGCAGCGCGAGCGGCACGGCCAGCGGTCGCGGCACGCCGCCGACGGTGAGCCAGTCGCCGGCCACGTGCACGAGCACGCCGCCGGCCACCGCCCACGGCAGCCACGGCACCCCGGCGGGGTGGCGCTCCAGCACCCACCAGGCCAGGGCGAAGGACAGGACGAGGTTGCCGACCACGGTGGTCTCCACCCGGCCGGGGATGACGAAGTGGCACCCGCGCAGGGCGGCGCCGGTGACGAGCGCCAGCACCGCCAGGGAGCTGACCGGGTGCAGGGCCGCCGCCCACGCCAGGGCCCCGAAGAGGACCGGTGCCAGCAGCGGGTCGTGGGTGCCCCAGCGGTGCCCGCCGGCCAGGCGGCCGACCAGGGAGGCCGCGGTGGTGGTCAGCGGCCCCCACATCTGCGCCACGGTGGAGCCGGTGGGTCGCGGCAGGGCCCGCTTCCAGGAGATGCCGCCCTGGTCGAAGTCGGGCAGCAGCGCGGCACCGCCCCAGGCCGCCACCCAGGCGGCGGTGGCCACCGGGCCGTGCACGGGGGCCAGCGGGAGGGTGGCGGCGCCGGCGGCCAGGCCGGTGCAGGCGTGGCTGTGGGCCATCACGGGTGCGCGGCCGCCTCAGCCCTCGTCCGCGGCGGTGCCCTCGCCGGGGACGTCGGCAGGGACGTCGGCAGGGACGTCGGCAGGGACGTCGGCAGGGACGTCGGCGGGGGCGGGGGCGACGCCGTGGGTGGCCCCGTGCGAGGCGGTGGCGCCGGCGGCGGCCTCCCGGGCGGCCTTGCGGGCCTTGCGGTCGGAGACGGGGCGCTCGCCGTAGCCCTGGCCGTCGGAGAGGGCGTCCGCGCCGGTGCCGGTGTCCGCGCCGGTGTCCGCGCCGGTGTCCTCGCTGTGCGCGCCGGGGGCGGGGCGGCGCTTGCGCAGCGGCGGGGTGACGCCGTCGGCCAGGCGGCGGGTGGTGACCAGGAAGCCGGTGTGCCCGACCATGCGGTGCTGCGGGCGCACCGCCAGGCCCTCCAGGTGCCAGCCGCGCACCATGGACTCCCACGCCTCCGGCTCGGTCCAGCGGCCGGAGGCGCGGGCGGCCTCGGCCACGCGGGAGAGCTGGGTGGCGGTGGCGACGTAGCAGATGAGGACCCCGCCGGGGGCCATCGCGTCGGCGACGGCGTCCAGGCACTCCCAGGGGGCCAGCATGTCCAGCACCGCGCGGTCGGCGCCGGTGCCGGCGGCGCTGTCCAGCCCGGAGGCGGGCAGGGACTCCACGAGGTCGCCGACGGTCAGCCGCCAGGCGGGGTGGGGACCGCCGAAGAAGGTCTCCACGTTGCCGCGGGCGATGTCTGCGAAGTCGGCGCGCCGCTCGAAGGAGTGCACGCGGCCGGCGTCGCCGACGGCGCGCAGCAGCGACATCGTCAGCGCCCCGGAGCCGACGCCGGCCTCGATGACGGTGGCGCCGGGGAACACGTCGGCCATCTGCACGACCTGCCCGGCGTCCTTGGGGTACACCACGGCCGCACCGCGCGGCATGGAGAGCACGAAGTCGGCCAGCAGGGGGCGCAGCACGAGGTACTCCACGCCCGCGGAGTTGGTGATCGTGGTGGCGTCGGGGCGGCCGATGAGCTCGTCGTGCAGGAAGCGCCCGCGGTGGGTGTGGAACTCCTTGCCGGCGGTCAGGGTGATGGTGTGCAGGCGCCCGCGCGGGTCGGTCAGCTGCACCCGCTCCCCCTCGCGCAGCGGGCCGCGGCGGGTGGCGGCGCCGGTGGGCGAGCCGGCGGGTCCGCCGGTGGGGTCCGCGGGCGGGTTCGCGGGCGGGGTGGTGGGGGCGTCGTTCAACGCGGGGTCCTTCCCTGGTGGTGCGCGGTCGTGCGGGTGGTGGTGGTGCGGGTCGTGGCGCGGGCGGGGCGCGCGGTTCAGCGCGCGGTGACGGCGGCGACGACGTCGCCGGTGTGCAGCAGGCCCTCCACGCGCCCGCCGGCGCCGAGGACGACGTGCTCGCCGGGGCGGGCGGCGACCGCGTCGAGCAGCGCCTCGCCGGTCAGGTCGCCCGGCAGCCAGCAGCGCGGCGGCAGCGCCCGGGCGGTGGCGCCGGCGCCGAGCGCGCCGCGCCGCTCCAGCGGCACCCGGCTCAGGGCGGCGGTGTCCACGACGGCCACCGGCACGCCGTCGTCGGTGACGAGGACCACCTCCAGGTCGCGGGTGCTGCCGGCGGTGGCGCCGGCGTCGATGGCCGCGCGGGCGGCGCGCACCACCTCCTCGACGGTGGCGCGGGAGCTGACCGCGATGGCCGGGCGCTGCAGGGCGCGCGCGGACAGCAGCGGCACCCGGCGGCGCTGGGCGGCGAACTGCAGCGCCTGCGAGGCGCCCTGCCACAGCAGCGCGCTGACGAGGCCGGCCCACACCACCTGCGTCAGCGTCGCCTCCCACCCCAGCAGGCGGGGCACGCCGACGGCGGCCACCAGCGTCAGCACGGCGAGCACCCGCCCGGCCCAGGCGGCGGCGACGGTGCCGGCCAGGCGGTCCCCGCGCACCTTCCACACCACCGCCTCCAGGGCGTGGCCGCCGTCCAGCGGCAGGCCCGGCAGCAGGTTGAAGACGGCCAGCAGCAGGTTGGACACGGTCAGGGCGCCCAGCAGCAGCTCCCCCACCCCGACCGGGCCGGGCTGGGCGCGCACCACCTCCCCGGCCTGGTGGGCGGCCAGGGCGACGACGCCGTTGGTGACGGGCCCGACCACGGCGATGAGCAGGCTGCGGCCGGGGCCGACGTCGCCGTCCTGGAAGGTGGTGTGCCCGCCCCAGACGTTCAGGACGATGCCCGACACGCGCAGGCCCGACCACCGGGCGGCCAGGGCGTGGGCGACCTCGTGCAGCAGCACGGAGACCAGCAGCAGCACCGCGTAGGAGAAGGCCACCAGGTAGGCCGCCGGGCCGGGCACCCGCGTCGAGACCACGGGCGCGAAGACCCACACGATGACGGCGGCGAAGAGGAACCACGAGGGCGCGAGCAGCAGCGGGACGCCGAAGGGGCGCCCCAGGCGGATGCCGGCGCCGTTCACCGGGCCTCGCCGGCGGGGCGGTCGGGGACTCGCAGGCTGCGCACCCGCCGATCCTAGGCGGGCGGGACGGGCCGTCCGTCCCGCACCCCGCGGCGCCCGGGCGGCGCGTGCGGGCTCCCCGTGTCGGGGGCGGCACCTAGCCTGCCGTCGTGTCCAGCACCACCACCGACGTGCCCGGCTCCCCCGAGGTGCCCGGCGGGCCCGTCGCCGCCGGACCCGTCCCCGCCGACGCTCCAGCGCCCGGGACGGCCGAGGGCCGCGCGCGGGGCCTGTCGCCGTCCCGGGCGGCGGACTTCCTGCGCTGCCCGCTGCTGTACCGCTTCCGCACGATCGACCGGCTGGAGGAGGCCCCCTCGCCGGCGGCGGTGCGCGGCACCCTCGTGCACGCGGTGCTGGACCGGCTCTTCGACCTGCCGGCCGCCGAGCGCACCCCGGAGGCGGCGTGCGGGATGGTCGAGGACCGGTGGCGGGAGCTGCTGGCCGGTGACGAGCGCCTGGGCGCGCTGTTCGGCGAGGACGACGACGGCCGCGCCGCCCTGGAGCGCTGGCTGGGGCAGGCGCGCTCGCTGCTGCGGCGCTGGTTCGAGCTGGAGGACCCCACCCGGCTGGAGCCGGCCGGCCGGGAGGTGCGGGTGGAGGTGCCGCTGGAGGGCGGCCCGGTGCTGCGCGGGGTGGTGGACCGCCTGGACGTCGCCCCGGGCGGCCAGCTGCGGGTCGTCGACTACAAGACGGGCCGGGCGCCCTCGGACCGCTTCGCGGCGGCCGCCCTGTTCCAGATCCGCTTCTACGCCCTGGTGCTGTGGCGGCTGCGCGGGGTGGTGCCGCGCTCGCTGCAGCTGGTGTACCTCGGCTCGGGCGAGGTGCTGGGGCACAGCCCCGACGAGGACGACCTGCGCGCCACCGAGCGCAAGGTGCGGGCCCTGTGGGAGGCCATCGAGCGCAACCGCGCCAGCGGCGAGTGGCCGGCCACCCCGGGCAGGCTGTGCTCGTGGTGCGACCACAAGGCGCTGTGCCCGGCGTTCGGCGGCACCCCGCCGCCCCTGCCCGGCGACGACGCCGCCCAGGACCCGCCCCGCCGGGGATGACGGTCCGCAGCACCGGTGCGGTCCTGGGGAGGAGCGGCGCGTGGCAGTGATCGCCTGGGCGCTGGCGGCGGCGCACCCGCCGAGCTCCTCAGCGCCGGACGGCGCAGCACCGTGCACGTGAGCCTGGTGGAAGGCCCCGCCGAGGTGGGCGCCCTCTTCCGCGCCGCCTTCGCCGCAGGTACCACCCCCGCTCAGCTCGCTCTGCGGATCACCCCCGGCCACGAGCCCGGCGACGAGGAGGTCGCCGCACAGCGCAACGTCCTGCTCCTCCGCCGGAGCGGGACGCTCCTGCCGTGGACGCCCGCTCGTGTCCGCACCGCCGGGATCAGCTCGTGCAGACAGTGGAGTCCGAGCGCCTGCGGCTGCGGCGGTGGACCGCTGACGACGCCGACTCCGCCCTCGGCGTCCGCCTCCTCGACCGCTTGGAGCGCCGCGTCACCCAGCACGAGGATCACCCCGTGAGCATCCACCACCTGCCGCTGCCCGAGCCGCTGGCGGCCGCCCACCGCCTCGGCTTCGACCAGGGCGATCCGGTGACTGCGGGGCACCCGAGCTGATCGTCCGTGTCAGCAGGAGCGCGTGCTCCCCGGGAGAGCTCAGGCGGCGGTGAGCGAGTCCACGACCTGCCCGGCGGCCACGCGCCCCAGGGCGTCGGCGTCCAGCTCGGCGAGGGAGGCGACGCGGCTGCGGCCCGGGGCGGCGGGGATGGGCACCATGTGCGGGCAGGCGACGACGCGGCAGCCGGCGGCCTCGCCGGAGGCCACACCGGGGGCGGAGTCCTCCAGCACCACGCACGCGCGCGGGTCCACGCCCAGCAGGTGCGCGGCGCGCAGGTACGGGTCGGGGTGGGGCTTGCCGCGCTCCACCTCGTCGCCGGCGACGACGACGGCGAAGGCGCCGGGCACGAGGTCGGCCACGGTGCCCGCCAGGGACCGGTACGACATCGTCACCAGCGCGCACGGCACCCCGCGCTCCCCCAGCGCGCGCAGCAGCTCCAGCGCCCCGGGACGCCACACCACGCTCGCGGAGACCTGGTGCACCACCTCGGCGATCAGCTCGGCGACGATGGCGCCGGGGTCCAGGTGGACCCCGGCCTCGGCGGCCAGGTGCGCGGCCAGCAGGCGCCCGGAGTCGGGCAGGGCGCTGCCGACGAGCTGCAGGGCCTGCTCGTGCGACCAGCTCGCGCCGTGCCGCGCCATGAGGGCGTGCTCGGCGGCGATCCAGTGCGGTTCGGTGTCGACGAGGGTGCCGTCCATGTCCCACAGCACGGCGGCGGGCAGCGCCCGCGGCGGCTGGGGGGTCGGCGCGTCGGGGGTCGGCGTGTCGGTGGGCATCGACCGGTGAGTCTAGGGTTGGAAGGTGCTTGAGCAGCCTGACGACGTGGGGCCGGCGGCGCCGGTGCTGCGCGCCCCCGTGGTGATCGCAGCTTTCGAGGGCTGGAACGACGCCGGGGAGGCGGCCAGCCAGGCGGTCGCGCACCTGCACGAGGTGTGGGGGGCCGTCGAGCTCGCCGAGTTCGACCCGGAGGAGTACCACGACTTCCAGGTCAACCGGCCCACCGTGCACTTCGACGAGGACGGCCGGCGCCGGCTGACGTGGCCGACCACGCGCGTGTCGTACGCGCGCCTGCCCGACTCCTCGCGCGACGTGCTGCTGGTGCGCGGCATCGAGCCGTCGATGCGCTGGCGCACCTACGCCGCCGAGGTCGTCGGTCACGCGCGCGCCGCGGGGGCCAGCATGGTGCTGACGCTGGGGGCGCTGCTGGCGGACGTGCCGCACACGCGGCCGCTGCCGGTGACCAGCAGCAGCGAGGACCCGGACCTGGTGGAGAAGCTGGACATCGAGCCGTCGCGCTACGAGGGGCCCACCGGCATCGTCGGCGTGGTGCAGGACGCGGTGGCGAACGCCGGGATCCCGTCGGTGTCGCTGTGGGCGGCGGTGCCGCACTACGTGGGGCAGCCGCCGTCGCCGAAGGGCACGCTGGCGCTGCTGCACCGGGTGGAGGAGCTGCTGGGCGTGCCGGTGCCGCTGGGCGAGCTGCCGGAGGACGCGCGCGCCTGGGAGCGCGGGGTGGACGAGCTGGCCGGTGAGGACAGCGAGATCGCCGAGTACGTGCAGCAGCTGGAGGAGGCCAAGGACACCGCGGAGCTGCCCGAGGCCAGCGGTGAGGCGATCGCGCGGGAGTTCGAGCGGTACCTGCGCCGCCGGGACGACCCGCCGCGGCGCGACGACGGTCCCCGCCGGGGCTGACCCGCGCGGGGTGCGCGGGGGCCCTGTCGCCGCGATCACGGGCGCGCCATGATGGGGCGGTGAGGAGCCCGGCCACCGGCCGGGCCCGTGCGGGGAGGGTGGTCGGGTGAGCTGGCGGCTGGGGACGCCGCGGGTCCTGGTGGTGGACCTGGACGGCAGCGCGGCGAGCGCGGTGCGCGCGCGCACCGGTGCGATGGTCGCCTACGAGGGCGAGGTGACCTTCAAGCACGCCGGTGCCGGCGGTGGCGGCGGTCTGCGGGCGGCGTTCAAGCAGCGCGTGACCGGGGAGTCGCTGCCGCTGGTGGAGGTCAGCGGCCGCGGCAGCGTGCACTTCGCGGTGGACGCCGGCCACGTGCTGCTGCTGGACCTGGCCGGCCAGGCGCTCAAGGCGGAGTCGGAGAGCCTGCTGTGCCTGTCGGAGGGGTTGCGCACCGACGTGGTGTTCAGCGGGCTGCAGGGCGCCTCCAGCGGTCAGGGGCTGTTCACCACGAGCGTCACCGGGCACGGGCGGGTGGCGCTGGTCTCGCTGGGCGGGCCGCCCATCGCGCTGCGGGTGTCCCCGGGCACACCGCTGGTGGTGGACCCGGACGCCTACGTCGGCGCCCTGGGGGACGTGCGGCAGTCGTTCGTCACGGACGTGTCCTGGCGCAACCTGCTCGGGGAGTCCTCCGGGGAGGCGTTCTCGCTGCGCTTCGAGGGGCAGGGCACCGTGTTCATCCAGCCGGAGGAGCGCTCGTGACGTTCACGACGGTCACCTCGAAGGTGGTGCTGGCGCAGGTCGCCCCGGGCCGGGAGGTGCTGGCGCGCCGCGGCGCGATGCTCGCCGTCACGGGCCGGGTCACCTTCTCCCCCGTGGCTGGCGGCCCGGGCGGCGGCGCCTACGGCGGTGGGCTGGCGGCGTCGCTGGCGCGCGGGCTGCAGGGCGAGGCGGTGGCGCTGATGGTCGCCGAGGGCACCGGCACCGTGCACTACGGCTTCCGCGGCCACCACGTCACCGTGATCGAGCTGGACGGTTCGCGGCCGCTGTCGGTGGAGGCCGACCGGTTGCTGGCGCACGACGCGTCGCTGTCCAGCTCGGTGGTGTTCCTCGGTCAGCAGGGCGGCCTGCGCGGTGCGGTGCGCGGCGCGGTGACGGGGCAGGGGTTGTTCACCACCCAGCTGTCCGGGCGCGGCTCGGTGGCGGTGCTCAGCCACGGCGGCACGTTCGCGCTGCCGGTGGGCGCCGGCCGTCAGGTGGTGGTGGACCCGCAGGCGTACGTCGCGCACGAGGGCGACCTGCGCGTGGAGGTCACCGCGGCCGTGTCGTGGCGCGACGCGGTCGGGCGCGGTTCGGGCGAGGCGGTGCAGCTGCGGGTGTCCGGGGAGGGCACCGTGCACGTGCAGGCCAGCGAGGAGAAGCTGTGAGCGCTGCTGGAGGAGCCGTGGGCGTGGAACCGCTGGACCCGGCCACGCTGCCGGAGCACGACAACCTGCCCGGCAACGCGTACGCGTACTGCGTGCGGCTGACGGGGCCGCTGTTCGTGCAGACCGGCCGGATGATCGCCCACTACCCTGCCGGTGGCGGCGCGATCCGCTTCGAGCCGCTGACGGCGACGTCGCTGGGGTCGATGGTCGCCGAGCGGTTCTCCTCGCCGCTGTACAGCCGCGACTGGGTCGTGGCGAACGGCCAGGGGCACGTGATCCTCGGCGACCGCGGGTACGACATCAACTCCTACGACCTCGACGACGGCAACCTCACGGTGCGGGCGGCGAACCTGCTGGCCTTCGACGCCGGGCTGGAGCTGAAGGAGTCGATCGTCCCGGGGTTCCTGACCCTGCTGGGCACGGGGAAGTTCCTGGCCAGCTCCTCCGGCCCGGTGATCTTCGTGGAGCCCCCGGTGCGGGTGGACCCCGAGGCGCTGGTGGGCTGGGCGGACTGCCCCGCCCCGGCGCAGCACTTCGACGCCGGCTGGATGGGGCACTTCCTCGGCGCCGCGCGCGGGGCGCTGTTCGGCACCCGTTCCGGCGAGGAGCGCCAGTACGACTTCACCGGTGCCGGCACGGTGCTGCTGCAGAGCTCCGAGCGCGTCCTGGAGGACCCGCACGTCCTGCAGCGCCTGGAGGGTGAGGTGCGCCAGCTGGGCACCGGGCAGCTGCAGCGCCTCGGCTCCGTGGTGCAGCAGGAGATCGCCCAGCGCCAGCAGGGCTGAGGGCCGGCAGAGCTGCGGCCGCGGGGCGCGCCCCGGCCGGGGTGGTGACCCGGCTCCCCCGGTCAAGGGCGAGTGAGCCGGCGCACCTGCCACAGCGCCACGGCGGCACCGGCCGCGCCGAAACCCGTCGCGCCGGCGCCGCCCAGGCCGGCCGCGCCCTGCACCGCGCCCACCAGGACCGTGCCCAGCGCCCCGAGGACCCCGGCCGCGACGGCGGCGGCCAGGCTGGTGCCCCACCGGTGCTCCCACCCCCGGCGGGCGGCCAGGCCGAGCACCAGCAGGGCGCCCAGGGCGGCGACGAGGCCGACGAGCGAGCCGACGAACGCTCCGAGCACTCCCAGGAGGACGACCAGGTCGCGTCCCAGGGCGGTGGAGACCCCCAGCAGCAGGCAGCCCGCACCCCCCAGCGCGGCACCGCACACCGCACCGCGCAGCAGTCCGGAGCCGAAATCGTCCTCGTGCCCCCGTCGCGGGCGGGTGAGCGGTCGGGCCAGTGCGGAGGCGGGGTGGTGGGCCACGCGACGAGCATGGCGGCTCCCGCCCACCGGGTCCAGGGGCCGCCCCGGTCGCGCGGACCCGCCCCAGCGGGCCTCAGCCGGTGCCGGTGCGGCGCGAGCGCTGGTAGTCCGTCCAGGCGCTCGTGCAGGCCGGGCAGCGGCAGCCGAGGTTGCGGTACCCGTTGGCCGAACCGTGCCGCGGGTCGGCGGGGTCCGCGCGGAAGGCCGCCGCCGACTCCGGTCCGGAGCGGCGCGCGCTGACGCCCACGCCCAGCTCGGCGCGCCAGGCGCGCACTGTGGGGTGGGAAACGCCCAGGGCCCGGCCGGCCTCCTGCTGGGTCAGGTGCGCGGTGGCCTCGACGGCCTCGCGCCAGGTGGCGTGCCCGGCCCGGCGGGCCACCTCCTCGCGGTCGTGGCGGGGCATCAGGGCAGCCGCACGCCCAGCAGGGCGGTGACGGTGCGACGCACCAGGTCCGGGGACGTGGTGTCCGTCCCCTGCCCGGCGAGCGCCGCGTCCGCCCAGGCGTCGACGGCGGCCACCGCGCCGGGGGCGTCGAGGTCGTCGGCGAGGCGCTCGCGCACCTGCGCGAGGACGGCGCCGCCGTCCGGGCCCGCGGGCAGGGCGGCGGCGGGGGGG
>NZ_JBBBEM010000034.1:0-7878 GCF_037154035.1 Kineococcus sp. G2
GCGGGCGTGGCGCTCGCGGGCCCGCTCCAGCACCGCGGGGGTCCACTCCCAGTCGCTGCGCCAGTGGTGGGCGACGATGGCCAGGCGCACGGCGGCCGGGTCCTCCCCCGCGGCGCGCAGCCGGGAGACGAGCTCGAGGTTGCCCTTCGACTTGCTCATCTTCTCGCCGTCGAGGGCGACCATGCCGGAGTGCGCGTACAGGCGCGCGAAGGGGGTGGCGTGCGGGCGCAGGACGTGGGCGTGGGAGGCGCCCATCTCGTGGTGCGGGAAGAGCAGGTCGCTGCCGCCGGCCTGCACGTCGACGGGGGTGCCCAGGTGCTGCAGGGCGATGGCGGTGCACTCCACGTGCCAGCCGGGGCGGCCGCGGCCCAGTTCGCCGGCGTCCCAGCCGGGCTCGCCGTCGCGCTGGGCCCGCCACAGCAGCGGGTCCAGCGGGTCGCGCTTGCCGGGGCGGTCCGGGTCGCCGCCGCGCTCGGCGGACAGGACCAGCATGGTGGCCCGGTCCAGGTGGGAGACCTCGCCGAAGGCGGGGTCGGCCGCGACGGGGAAGTAGACGTCGCCGTCGGGGGCGCCGCCGGTGCCGGGCACGCGGTAGGCGGCGCCGGCGGCGAGGAGGTCGCGCACGGCGGCGGCGACGAGGTCGACGGCCTCGACCACGCCGAGGTACTGCTGCGGCGGGATCACGGACAGGGCGGCCATGTCCTCGCGGAAGAGCTCGACCTGGGAGGCGGCCAGCTCGGTCCAGTCCACGCCGGTGGCGGTGGCGCGCTCGAGCAGGGGGTCGTCGACGTCGGTGACGTTCTGCACGTAGGTGACGGCCAGGCCGGCGTCGCGCCAGGCGCGCTGCAGCAGGTCGAAGGCGACGTAGGTGTTGGCGTGCCCCAGGTGGGTGGCGTCGTAGGGGGTGATGCCGCACACGTACAGCGTCGCGGTGCCCTCGGCGGGACCGGCCGGCTGGAGGCGGCCGGTGCTGGAGTCGTGCAGGTGGACCCGCGGGCCGCGCCCGGGCAGCGCGCCGGCGCCGTCGCCGGGCAGGGTGGTGGGGTCGGGGGCGGGCCAGGAGCGCACGGGCCGAACCTACCCGCGCCGCCGGGTCCCGCCGCGCCTGGGGGCGCTGGTGCGGGCCGGGGTCAGAACGGCGGCCACGGGATGGTGCGCTGCCCGCGCGGGCGGGGCAGGCGGCCGGTGCGCAGCAGCCGCTCCACGCGCTCCAGGGTGGCCACGGCCTCCTCCGCGCTCAGCAGCTCGGCCAGGACCTCCCCCAGCCGCCCACCGAGGTCGGTGCGCAGCCTCTCCAGCACCTCGCGCTCGGACGCGTCCAGGGCCTGGCCGCCCCACCCCCACAGCACGGTGCGCAGCTTCGGCTCGGTGTGGAAGGTCAGGCCGTGGTCCACGCCGTGCACGGCGCCGTCCCAGCCGGGCAGCACGTGCCCGCCCTTGCGGTCGGCGTTGTTGAGCACCGCGTCCAGGACGGCGATGCGGCGCAGGCGCGGGTCGTCGGCGTGCGCGAGCACGACGGGGCGCCCGGAGTAGTCCTCCGCGCTCAGCACCGGCAGCCAGCCGGGCGGCAGCTCGCGCGGGGAGGTGATGTCCACCAGGCCCGCGCCGGGCTGCGGGAGGACCACCACGTCGGCGTCGTCGGTGTCGTCGGCGGCAGCGCTGTCGGCGCCGGCGGGGGCGTCGCGGGTCCCCGCGTCCCCGTCCGGCGCGGCGGCGCCGTCGACCTCCTGCAGCCGCTCCAGCTCCTCGGACCCGGCCGGCTCCTCGGGCGGGGCCTGCAGCCACAGCTGCACGCTGCCCGGGCCCAGCGGTCCGTCGCGCAGGACGGTGGGGGGCACCACGTCCCAGCCGGTGGCGGCCGAGACCGCGTAGGAGGCCACCTCGCGGCGGGCGAGGGTGTCGTCGGGGAAGTCCCACAGCGGGCGCTCCCCGGCCACCGGCTTGTACACGCACGCCAGTTCCGCGCCGCCGGCGGCGCCCGCCGGGAGCACCACGGAGTACAGGGTGGCGTTGGAGGCGTCGGCGAGGCGGCCGCGGACCCGCAGCTCGCCGGTGGCCAGGTGCACCAGGGCGTCGGCCTCGGGGACGCCGGCGAACACGCCGGGGGTGCTGCCGCTCAGCGCCGGTAGCCGTTCGCGCGGGGGCACACGTGGCCGGCCGGGTCCAGCGGCCCGGCGCAGAACGGGCACGGGGGGCGGCCGGCGGCGACCAGGGCGGTGGCGCGCTGGGAGAAGGCGCGGGCGCTGGCGCCGTCGAGGGAGACGCGCAGGAGGTTGCGGGCCGGGTCGGGCACGAGCGCCGCCTCGGCGTCCTCGAGGGCCTCGACGTCGTCGTCGACCTCGAAGCACTCGATGACGACGACCTGGCGCTCGGAGTCCCAGGCCAGGCTCATGGTGCCGACCCGGAACTCCTCCTCGATCGGCACCTCCAGCGGGCCGGTGTCCTCCGTGCCGGAGGGCGGCAGCGCCGGCACGGGCGCCTGCCCGCCGGAGCGGCGCACGATCTCGTCGAGCAGCTCACCGACGCGCTCGGCCAGGGCGGCCACCTGGGCCTTCTCCAGCGCCACCGACGTCAGGCGCCCACCGGTGCGCGCCTGCAGGAAGAAGGTGCGCGACCCGGGTTCGCCGACGGTGCCTGCGACGAACCGCTCGGGCGGGTCGTAGTCGAAGACGGGCATGCTGCGACCCTAGCGCCGCGCGCGGGACGTGCCCTGCGGGGCGCCGCCGGGCCGGGCGCGGGCGCGGGTGCGACGGCCCACCGGGCGGGTCGTCCGGCTGCTCCCGGGTGGCTCTCAGGTGCCGGTGGCGCCGCCGACGACGGCGTCGGAGGACGCCGCGCCGCGCGCACCCGCCGCCCGGCGCCGCCCCTTCCGGCGCGGGGCGAGGGCGGCCAGGTCGCCGCCGGAGTCGTTGGTGCGCAGCACGAAGGGCCGCAGCGGCGCGTACCGCACGACGGAGACGGAGCAGGGGTCGGCGCTGAGGCGCTGGAAGAGGTCCAGGTGCATGCCGAGGGCGTCGGCCAGCACCGCCTTGATGACGTCGCCGTGCGTGACGGCCATCCACACGGCGTCCTCGCCGTGCTCGGCGGCCACGCGGGCGTCGTGCTCGCGCACGGCGGCGACCGCGCGGTGCTGCATCTGCGCCAGCCCCTCGCCCTCGGGGCCGGGGAAGACGGCCGCGGACGGGTGCGCCTGCACCGTCCTCCACAGCGGCTCCTTCGCCAGGGACTTCAGCTCCCGGCCGGTCCAGTCGCCGTAGCGCACCTCCCCCAGCCGCTCCTCCACCAGCGCTCCGGGCCGCTCGCCGCCGGGGCCGGGCACGGCCCGCAGCAGCTCGGCGGTCTGCCGGCAGCGCTCCAGCGGGGAGGTGACGACCGCGGCCAGCGGCAGCGGTGCCAGGCGCTGGGCGAGGGCGGCGGCCTGCTGCTCGCCGTGATCGTCCAGGCGCACCCCGGGCGTCCAGCCGGCCAGCACTCCGGCGGTGTTGGCCGTGGTGCGGCCGTGGCGGACGAGCAGCAGGGTCGGCACGGGCGCCAGCCTAGGCGCTGCTCCCCCGCGGCCCCCGGGCGCCGCCCGAGCGCCACCCGGGCACCGCCCGCGAGCGCCGGTGCGGTGCGGACGGCACGATGGCGCCGTGATCGTGGACGTGGCGACCTACGCGGACGGCCGGCGCGGGGAGGTGCAGGACCTCTCCGGGGCGCTGCAGCACTGCCGCCAGCGGGTGGAGGGCTTCCTGTGGCTGGAGCTGGAGGACCCGGGCGAGGACGAGCTGGCCCGGGTGGCCGACGCGCTGGGCCTGCACCCGCTGGCGGTGGAGGACGCCGTCGAGGGCCACCAGCGCCCCAAGGTGGAGCGCTACGGCGACACGCTGTTCGTGGTGCTGAAGGCGCTGTCGTACTTCGACGACCGCTCGGCGGTGGAGACGGCCGAGGTGATGCTGTTCGTCGACGACCGGTTCGTCGTCAGCGTGCGCCGCGGGCGTTCGGAGTCGCTGGTGGCGGTGCGCGAGTCGCTGCAGGAGGACCCGGAGCGGTTGCGGCGGGGGCCGCACGCGGTGCTGCACGGGGTGCTGGAGCGGCTCGTCGACGAGTACGAGGCCATCGACCTGGAGCTGGAGCGGGACGTGGCCCAGATGGAGGAGCAGGTCTTCTCCCCCGCGCGCAGCTCCGACGCCGAGCGCATCTACAACCTCAAGCGGGAGGTGCTGGAGGTGCGGCGGGCGGTGGCGCCGCTGGTGACGCCGATGAAGCAGCTGCTGGCGGGCGGCGGTGGCGGCGCCACCGACCTCGAGGGGATCGGCGGGTCGGGCGGGAGCGGCGGGCTCGACGAGGTCGACGGCACGGACGGCGGTGAGCAGTCGCTGCTGGAGCTGCGCGACGTGCTCGACGGCCTGGTGCGCACGGTGGAGCACGTGGAGGGGTACGACCGGTTGCTGACGGACGTGCTCAACGCGCACCTGGCGCAGGTGTCGGTGCGCCAGAACGACGACATGCGCAAGATCTCGGCGTACGCGGCGATGTTCGCGGTGCCCACGCTCGTCGCGGGGATCTACGGGATGAACTTCGAGCACATGCCGGAGCTGGACTGGCGGTGGGGGTACCCGGCGTGCCTGCTGCTGATGCTGACGATCTGCCTGGGGATGTTCCGGGCGTTCAAGCGCTCCGGCTGGCTGTAGGGGCCGGCGCCGGCCTCCGCGCGGCTTCCGCCCGCGCACCCCGGGCCGGGGTGCGCGGGCGCTCGCTCAGCCGACGGCGGTGTCGTTCCAGGCGGGCAGGACACCGGCGGCGACCAGGGCGTACACGAGCACGGCCAGCACGATGCGGTACACGACGAACACGGTGTAGCTGTGCGTGGTGATGAAGCGCATCAGCCAGGCGATGACGGCGTAGCCGACCGCGAACGCGACGACGGTGGCGAGCACCGTCGGGCCCCAGGACACGCTCGCCCCGGCGCTGAGCTCGTCGTAGAGCTGGAAGAAGCCGGAGGCGACGACCGCCGGGACGGCCAGCAGGAAGGAGTAGCGGGCCGCGGCCTCGCGGGTGTAGCCCAGCAGCAGGCCCATGGTGATGGTGCCGCCGGAGCGCGAGACGCCCGGGATCAGCGCCAGGGCCTGGGCCAGGCCGAACAGCAGGCCGTGCCCCCAGGTGAGCCGGTCGAGCGTGCGCTCCTTGCGGCCGAAGCGGTCGGCGGCGCCCAGCAGCAGCGCGAACAGCCACAGGGTGGTGCCGATGACGACGAAGCCGCGCAGCACCGTCTCGATCTGGTCCTTGAAGACCAGCCCCAGCACGCCGATGGGGATCGAGCCGAGGATGACGAGCCAGCCCATGCGCGCGTCCGGGTCGGAGCGCGGCACCCGCCCGGCCAGGGACAGCGCCCAGCGGCTGACGATGCGGGCGATGTCGCGGCGGAAGTACAGGACCACCGCCGCCTCGGTGCCCAGCTGGCTGATGGCGGTGAACGCCGCGCCGGGGTCGTCGGTCCCGACGAGGGTCCCGGCGATGGCCAGGTGGGCGCTGGAGGAGATCGGCAGGAACTCCGTCAGACCCTGCACGAGGCCGAGGAAGGCGCCCTGGCCCAGACCCATGCTCACGCGGCGGCTCCCGCGGGCCGCCGGCCGGTGCGCAGGCGGGTGGAGGGGCGGGCGCCGGGTGCGAGGGGCCGCCCCGGCGGGCAGGGGGTGGTCAGGTCGGGAGGGGCTGTGAGCACGTCCGGACACTACCGACGCGCGCGCCGGTGCCCGCGCGGCGTGCGGGTGCGCCACGACAGCCGCTGGGGGCGATCACCGAACCCTCACACCGGCCGGCGCCGCCCCCGCGCTCAGCGGCGGGGCGCGCCCTCCGGCGCGGCGGCGTCCCCCTCGTCGTCGTCGAGATCGTCGTCCTCGTCGTCGTCCTCGTCGTCGCCCAGGGCCTCGTCCTCGTCGTCGAGGTCCTCGTCGTCGTCCTCGTCGTCGTCCTCGGAGTCCTCGCGCTCGTCCTCCACGTCGTCGTAGAGGACGAAGGGGGTCACCTCGTCGTAGGCGTCGTAGATGGCCTCCTCGTACACCTCGAAGGCGTCGGCGAGGCGCTGGTAGGCGTCGGCGACGGCGGGGTCGGCCTCCCCGCGCCGGTTCGCCGCAGCGGCCAAGTGGTTCTCGAGGGATTCGACGAGACGCGCGAGGGCGGCGCGCGGATCGGGCGTCATGTGCCGACCGTAGCGGAGAGCGCGCCCGAGCGGCGCGGTGCGGACGGCGTGATCGTCGGCACGGGCTCACCGGCGCGGGACCACCGGTGCGGGACCACCGGTGCGGGGACGCGCGGGCGTGCACGCGGGTGGACAATGGGGGCGATGTCCGCCGACACCTCCTCCACCGGGCGCCGCCGCTCCGGCGACCAGTACGAGTACCGGGTCCTCACCCTGTCCCGGGAGACCACGCGCGCCGAGGCGCGCCAGCTGCTGACCGAGCAGGCCGAGTACGGCCACTGGGAGCTGGCGCGGGTGCGCCTGTACCTGGGCGGCGCGCGCCGCGTGTGGCTGCGCCGGAAGATCATCCGCGTCGCCCGCACGGGCTGACCCCTCCTCCCCGCGGTCCGGCTCCCCCGCGGTCCGGCTCCCTGCGGTGGTCGTGCACGGTCGAACCCCCACCCGTCCGGGCTCACCGGGGAACACCCGGGGACCCGGCCCCGTTGGAGCGGGTACATGCAGATGCATGAACTACACGAGGGGCGGTCACCATGCAGTTCGGGATCTTCACCGTCGGCGACGTCACGCCCGACCCCACCACGGGCCGGACCCCGACCGAGGCCGAGCGCATCGCTGCGATGACGACCATCGCCGAGCACGCCGAGCAGGCGGGTCTGGACGTCTTCGCCACCGGCGAGCACCACAACCGCCCCTTCGTGCCGTCCTCGCCGACGACCCTGCTCGGCTACCTCGCCGGCCGCACCAGCCGCATCACCCTGTCGACGTCCACGACGCTCATCACCACCAACGACCCGGTGAAGATCGCCGAGGACTACGCGATGCTGCAGCACCTGGCCGGCGGGCGCACCGACCTCATGCTCGGGCGCGGCAACACCGCCCCCGTCTACCCCTGGTTCGGGCAGGACATCACCAGGAGCGTCGAGCTGACGGTGGAGAACTACCAGCTGCTGCGCCGGCTGTGGGACGAGGACGTCGTCACCTGGTCGGGGCGCTTCCGCACCCCGCTGGAGTCCTTCACCTCCACGCCCCGCCCGCTGGACGGGGTGCCGCCCTTCGTCTGGCACGGCTCCATCCGCACCCCGGAGGTCGCCGAGATCGCCGCCTACTTCGGCGACGGCTACTTCGCGAACAACATCTTCTGGCCCAAGGAGCACTACGTCCGGCTGATCACCCTGTACCGCGAGCGCTACGCCCACTACGGCCACGGCGCCCCGGAGCAGGCGATCGTCGGCCTGGGCGGGCAGGTGTTCATGGCGCGCAACAGCCAGGACGCGGTGCGCGAGTTCCGCCCCTACTTCGACAACGCCCCCGTCTACGGACACGGGCCGTCGCTGGAGGAGTTCACCGCGCAGACCCCCCTGACCGTCGGCACACCGGAGCAGGTGGTGGAGAAGACGCTGACGTTCCAGGAGTTCTTCGGCGACTACCAGCGCCAGCTGTTCCTCGTCGACCACGCGGGCCTGCCGCTGAAGACGGTGCTGGAGCAGATCGACCTGCTGGGCGAGGAGGTCGTGCCGGTGCTGCGCCGCGAGCTGGAGGCGCGCCGCCCCGCGCACGTGCCCAGCGACCCGCCCACCCACGCGAGCCGGGTCGCCGCCCGCGCCGCCGCTGCGGGCAGCGAGCCCGTCGGTGCCTGAGGGGGTCGACACCCCCGCCGAGGCGCCCACCCCCGCGGGGGTGGGCGCCGACCGCGCCCC
>NZ_JBBBEM010000035.1:0-11980 GCF_037154035.1 Kineococcus sp. G2
CGCCGACCGCGCCCCGGGACGCACCCGGACCGCGGTCGAGGCGTGGGAGGCGGTCTTCCGGCTGCAGGCCACCCTGCTGCGCCGCTTCGCCGAGGACGACGTGTGGGGCGGGCTGAGCGTGCGCGAGTACGACGTGCTGCACACGCTGACGCGGTGCGCCGGGCAGCGCGCCCGGCTGGGTGAGCTCAGCGAGCGGGTGTACCTGCCGCAGCCGTCGCTGAGCCGGCTGGTGGACCGCCTGCAGCGGCAGGGCCTGCTCGCGCGCGAGGCCGACCCGGCCGACGGTCGCGGTGTCGTCGTCGCCCTCACCGACGCCGGCGCGCAGCGGCAGCGGGAGGTCGGCGGCCGGCACGCCGCCGCGATCGCCCGTCACCTGGGGCACGTCGATGCCGCCGAGCTGCGCGAGCTGACCCGCCTGGCGGCGCGGGCGCTCCCGCCGGACGCTCACCAGCGGTAGTCGAGGAACTTCCCGTCGAAGGTGACGACGACGCGGTCGCCGTCGGGGTCCGGCCGACGGGCGATGTCGACCCTGAAGTTGATGGCGCTCATGATGCCGTCGCCGAACTCCTCGTGGATGAGCTCCTTCAGCGCCGGGCCGTACACCGACAGCGCCTCGTGGAAGCGGTAGACCGTCGGGTCCGACGCCAGCGCCGGGTCGCTGCCGCGGTACGGCTGGTCCTGCAGGGCGGCCACGACCGCCTCGTCCAGGCCGAGGAGCGCACCGACGGTCCGCGCCTGCTCGGCGGTCATCGGGTGCTGCCCCAGCAGGGCCGCGGTCGTCCACACCAGCGGGGCGCCGAGCCGGTCGGCGATCTCGGCCCAGCTCAGGCCGGTGCGCGTGCGGGCGGCGCGCACGAGGGCGGCGGCCTGCGCCTTGGTCACGGATGCTGTCGTCGGGGGCGGCGTCGTCAGGCTCACGGGGGTTCCTCCGTCGTCGTCGGGTGCGGCGGGGCGCGTCAGCGGGTGGGGGCGGGAACCTCGTCGCGCACGCCGACCTGGGCGGGCACGGTGCGCGGGCGCCCGGTGCGGGCGTGGGTGGTGTACAGGGCCAGGCCGACGAACGTCAGGCCGCCGACGAGGTTGCCCAGGACGGTGGGGATCTCGTTCCACACCAGGTAGTCGCCCAGGGAGTACGAGCCACCCAGCAGCAGGCCCGTCGGGAACAGGAACATGTTGACGACCGAGTGCTCGAAGCCCATGTAGAAGAACACGATGATGGGCATCCACATCGCGATGACCTTGCCGGAGACGCTGGTGGACATCAGCGCCCCGACGACGCCGGTGGAGACCATCCAGTTGCACAGGACGCCGCGCACGAACAGCGTGAGCATGCCGGCGGCACCGTACTCGGCGTACCCGACGGTGCGGGCCTCACCGATCTCGCCCAGGCGCTGCCCGACCTCGTCGGGGTCCACCGCGAAGCCGTAGGTGACGACGATCGACATCATCAGCGCCACGGTCAGCGCCCCGGCGAGGTTGCCGGTGAACACCAGGCCCCAGTTGCGCAGCATCGAGCGCCACGTGACCCCGGGGCGGCGGTCGATCAGGGCCAGCGGCACGAGCGTGAACACGCCCGTCAGCAGGTCGAACCCGAGCAGGTAGAGGATGCAGAAACCGACGGGGAACAGCAGCGCCCCGACCAGGGCGTCGCCGGTCTGCACGGTGACCGTGACGGCGAACGCGGCCGCCAGGGCGAGGATCGCCCCGGCCATGTAGGCGCGCACGAGGGTGTCGCGCGTGGACATCAGGACCTTGGACTGCCCGGCGTCGATCATCTTCGTGACGAAGTCGGTGGGGCTCACGTAGGACACGGCGCTCGCTCCGGAGGGGTCGGCGGGCCGCGGACGGGCGGCCCGCGGCGGTGGGCTCGGGCGCCAGCGTGGTGCGTGCGTGTTTCCCCGCGGTCAGCCGGGCGTGTCGGGCGCGTCACATCTCGCTCACGACGGCCGGGGGCGCTGTGAGGTCTCAGCCGGTGCCCGCGCCGGCGCGGTCGCCGGGCACGGTCACGGCAGGGCGAACTGGGTGGCGTGCAGGTGCGCGTAGCGCCCGCCCAGGGCGACCAGCTCGGCGTGGGTTCCCCGCTCGACGACCCGGCCGTGCTCGAGCACGAGGATCTGGTCGGCGCCGCGGACGGTGGACAGGCGGTGGGCGATGACCAGGGCGGTGCGGCCGGCCAGCGCCTCGTCGAGGGCGGCCTGCACGGCGGCCTCGGAGGCGGAGTCCAGGGAGGCGGTGGCCTCGTCGAGGACGACGACGCGCGGCTGCGCCAGCAGCAGCCGGGCGATGGTCAGGCGCTGGCGCTCCCCGCCGGAGAAGCGGTAGCCGCGCTCGCCGACCACGGTGTCCAGCCCCTCCGGCAGCGCCGCGACCAGCTCACCGAGGCGGGCGCGCTCCAGCGCCTCCAGCAGTTCGCCGTCGCTCGCGCCGGGGCGGGCCAGCTGCAGGTTCGAGCGCAGCGTCTCGTGGAACAGGTGCCCGTCCTGGGTGACCACGCCCACGGCCTGCCGGATCGAGGCGGCGCTGAGCTCGCGCACGTCCACCCCGCCCAGGCGCACCGCCCCGCCGGTGACGTCGTACAGGCGCGCCAGCAGCTGCGCGAGCGTGGACTTGCCCGCCCCGGAGGAGCCGACGAGGGCGACGACCTGGCCGGGTTCGACGCGGAAGGACACGTCGTGCACGACGGGGACGCCGCCGCGCGCGTCGAGGACGGCGACGTCCTCCAGGGAGGCCAGGGAGACCTCGGAGGCGGCCGGGTAGGCGAAGTCGACGTGGTCGAACTCCACGGTCAGCGGCCCGGCCGGCATCGGGCGGGGGTGTTGCGGTTCGCGCACCAGCGGCACCAGGTCCAGCACCTCGAAGACCCGCTCGAAGCTGACCAGGGCGCTCATGATGTCCACCCGGGCGCCGGCGAGCGCCGTCAGCGGGGCGTACAGGCGCGTCAGCAGCAGGGCCAGGGTGACGATGCTGCCGGCGTCCAGCCCCCCGCCGACGGCGATGAGGCCGCCGACGCCGTACACCAGGGCCAGTGCCAGGGCCGAGGCGAGCGTCAGGGCGGTGAGGAACACGGAGTTCAGCACGGCGGTGCGCACCCCGATGTCGCGCACGCGCCGGGCGGCCAGCGCGAAGGCGCGCGACTCGTCCTCGGGGCGGCCGAACAGCTTCACCAGGGTGGCGCCGGGGGCGGAGAAGCGTTCCGTGGACTGGTTGGTCATGGCGGCGTTCAGCTGCGCGGCCTCGCGCGAGAGGGCGGCCAGGCGCCGGCCCATGCGCTGGGCGGGCACCAGGAACACCGGCAGCAGCAGCAGGGCGAGCACCGTCACCCGCCAGGAGGTGCTGAGCATCACCCCGGCGGTCAGCACCACCGCGACGGCGTTGCCCACGACGCCGGAGAGGGTTCCGGAGAACGCCCGCTGGGCGCCGAGGACGTCGCTGTTCAGGCGGCTGACCAGGGCACCGGTGCGGGTGCGGTTGAAGAACGCCACGGGCATGCGCTGCACGTGGTCGAACACGCGGGTGCGCAGGTCGAGGATGAGGTCCTCGCCCAGGGTGGACGACAGCCAGCGCACCCACAGCCCCAGGCCCGCCTCGGCGAGGGCGACCAGGGCGATGAGCAGCGCCAGCACCAGCACGAGGCGGCGGTCGCCGGCGGTGACGGCCTCCACGACGCGGCCGGCCAGCACCGGGGAGGCCACCGCCAGCACCGCGGTGAGCACGCTGCCGACGACGAACACGGCCAGCCGGGCGCGCCGCTCCCTCGCCAGGGCCAGGACCCGGCGCACGGTGGTGCGCGAGACGGGCCGCTGCTGCTGCTCCGCGCTGGTGGCTCTCCACAGGGAGTGCCTGGCGGCCGACTCCATCGACACCCCAGCAGGCTAGGCCGCTCCCGCGGTCGGGACGGTCCCGGCGGCGCCGGGAGGGGCGCGGGGCGGGCGGTGGGAGCGGGGCCCGGCGGGCGTCACCTCCCGCTGGACGGCCACCGGACCGTGATCGTGGTCGTCTCCTCCGTGGGTGAGGACTCCCACGTGTGCGACTCCCCCGGGTACCACAGGACGTAGTCCCCGGACGTGCGCAGCAGGACCTCCCCCTCGCGGAACCTGATGCGCTGGGAACCGCTGACCAGCACGCACAGCGACGTCTGCGGCTCCGGTTCCGTCCACTCGTCGTCGCGGGAGCCGGGGGCCAGGCGTGCCCACTTCACCTCCACCTCGCCGGTGGCCAGCTCCGGTGCGCGCCCCTCCTTGAAGCGCCCGAGCAGCCAGCCGCCGTCCTCGGCGCCGTCGACGTCCGCGTTCCCCGCGTGCCAGCTCACGGCGACGATCCTGCCGCCGCGCCGGTGCACCGACCAGCCGGCGCGGGAGCACGACGAGGGAGCACGGCGGGACGCAGCGGCCCGGGCCGGGTGTTGCACCCGGCACCATGCCCGCACCCGCCACGCCCGCCCTGTCGCTGCTGGACCGCACCCGCACCACCGCCCCGCCCGGAGGGGGTGCGGGCGACGACGCCGCCGCGGTGCGCGCCACGGTCGCGCGCGCGGTGCGGGCGCAAGCGCTGGGGTACCACCGGTTCTGGGTGGCCGAGCACCACGCCGTGCCCGGCGTGGTCGGCCCGGCGCCGGCGGTGCTGCTGGGGGCCGTCGCCGCGGCGCTGGAGCCGTCCTCGGCGCTGCGGATCGGTTCCGGCGGGGTGATGCTGCCCAACCACGTCCCGCTGGTGGTCGCCGAGCAGTTCGCCGTCCTGCAGGCCCTGCGCCCCGGCCGCGTCGACCTGGGGGTGGGCCGTTCGGCCGGTTTCACGGCCCCGGTGCGCCGGGCGCTGCGCGCCCCCGGCAGCGACGCGGAGGAGTTCACCGCCCGGCTGTCCGAGCTGCTGGACCTGCTGCACGGGCGCACGCCGGTGACGGTCCGCCCGCACGTGCCGGCGCCGCCGGTGGCGGTGCTGGCCACCGGTGCCGGTCTGGTGACCGCCGCGCACCTGGGCCTGCCCGTCGTGGTGGGCGGCCCGGCGCTGGACGACCCGGCGCGGCTGGCGCAGTACCGGGAACGGTTCGTCGACCGCGGGCACGGCGGCCCGCGCGTGAGCGTGCTGGCCGACGTGCTCGTCGCCGACGACGCCGCCGCGGCCCGGCGCGAGCTGCTGCCGCAGGCGTGGTCGCTGGCGGTCTCGCGCACCCGCGGGGAGTTCCCGCCGCTGCCGGCGCCCGGCGACGTCGACCCGGGCCGCCTCACGGCCCGCGAGCGCCGCACGGTGGACGCTGTGCTCGGGCAGAGCGTCGTCGGGACCGAGGCGGAGGTCCGCGAGCAGGTCGGCGACCTGCTGGGGCGGCTCGGGGCCGCCGAGCTCCTGGTCGCCACGACCGTGCACGACCCGGAGCTGCAGGTGGAGTCCGACGCGCGCCTGGCCGACGCGCTGCTCGGCTGACGGGCGGCTGCGGGCAGGCGCCCCTCAGCCCTGCCCCGGCTCGTCCAGCGTGAGCCGCGCCGCGCGGCGCAGCATCGACGGCACGCCCCCGGCCGCGACGGCCTCGCGCTGCCAGCGCGCACCGGTGCCGCGCTCGAGCACCGCGGCGGTGCCCGCGCGCGCGGCGTCCTCGTCGCCGTTGCGGGCCAGGGCGGGCGCGACGTGCTCGAGCAGGTCGGCGACGACCTGCGCGGCCGGGCGCGGCGTGCCCGTCAGCGGGTGGACCAGCTCGCCGTCCACGCCGTCGCGGGCCGCGCGCCACGACGCCAGGCGCAGCACCTCCGCGCTCACGTCCGGGGCGGGCCGGCCGGCGCGGTGCCCGGCGACCGCGGTGTCCGCCAGGGCGCGCACCAGGGTGGCCAGGAGCACGGCGTCGTCCACGCGCAGGCACACGTCGGCCACCCGCACCTCCACCGTGGGGTAGCGCGCCGAGAGGCGGACGTCGAAGTAGACCATCCCCGCGTCCAGCGGCACGCCGGTGGCGAGGACGCGGCGCACCAGGGCGTCGTAGCCGGCGGCGTCGCCCACCGCGGGAGCGGGCCCGGCGGTGGGCCAGCGGTCCCACACCCGGGAGCGGTAGCTGGCGTGGCCGGTGTCCTCGCCCTGCCAGTAGGGGGAGTTCCCGCTCAGCGCCAGCAGCACCGGCGCCCACGGCCGCAGTCCGTCCAGCACCACCGCGCCCTCGTCGCGGTCGGCGACGCCCACGTGCACGTGGCAGCCGCAGGTCAGCTGCTCGCGCGAGAGGAGCCCGAAGCGCTCGCGCAGCCGCTCGTAGCGCGGGCCGGGCGACAGGGTCGGTTCCCCGCTGTCCGGGTGGGTTCCCAGCGCCAGCAGCGCGCTGCCGCCCCCGCGGGCGGCGGCGGCCAGCTCGCGGCGGCGCCCCAGCAGGTCGGCGCGCAGCTCCCGCGGCGAGGTGTGCGGGGTGCTGCCGGTCTCGACCTGCTCGCGGTGCAGCTCGCTCTCGCCGTGCCCGTCGGCCAGCACGCGCAGCACCCGGGGGGCGTCCGGGCGCGCGGTGCCGTCGACGGGGTCGGCCAGCAGGTACTCCTCCTCCACCCCGACGGTGCGCACGCGAGCCCTCCCGACGTCGATCCCGGTCCGGCGGCCAGTCCACCACGGCGGCCCGCCGGGCACGCGCCGGGCGCGTGCGGGGTGCACGACGGTGGTGCGGGCGCGGCGGCGGTAGCGTGCGGCACGTGCCCCCCACCGTCGCCACCACCACCCGCGTCGACCGCGACGGGCTGCTGGAGTTCGCCCGCGGCCGCCACCACGTCGTGCTGCTCACCCACCGCGCCGACGGCTCGCCGCAGATGTCGCCGGTCACCGCCGGCGTCGACGCCGCGGGCCGGTTCGTGGTCTCCACCTACCCCGAGCGCGCCAAGACGGCCAACGCCCGCCGCGACGCGCGCGCCAGCGTGCTGGTGCTCTCCGACGACTTCGGGGGCGCGTGGGTGCAGGTCGACGGCACCGTGGAGGTGCTGGACCTGCCCGAGGCGCTGGAGCCGCTGGTGGAGTACTTCCGCTGCATCTCCGGCGAGCACCCCGACTGGGACGAGTACCGCGAGGCGATGACGCGGCAGGGCAAGTGCCTGCTGCGCATCACGCCCGAGCGGTGGGGGCCGGTGGCCACCGGCGGCTTCCCGGCGCGCCTGGCGGACTGACGCCGGGCCCGCGCCGGAACCCCGGCGCCGGGCGCTCAGGCGTCGCGGATCCGCTCCTGCACCGCGCGCACGAGGGCCTCGTCCGGTTCCAGGCCGTGGTCGCGGCGCGCGTGCTCGCCGACCTGCGCCAGCACCGCCTCCTGGTCCTGGCCGAGGAACTCGCGCAGGCAGCCGGGCACCACGTCCCCGCAGCGGAACGCCTTCACGCCGGCACCCCCCGCCCGCTGGCCGCCCCGGCGACCCGGGCGGCACCACCGCCCTCGTGCGCCGCGGCCAGGTCCAGCACCACGTCCTCCACACCCACCACCCCCACGTAGCGGCCGGTGGCGTCGGTGCACACCAGCGGGTCGAAGCGCACCGCGGCGGGCCGGGAGACGGCCCGGGCCGCGGCCTCGGGCACGGCCGTCTCCGGCGCCAGGGTGCTGGCCACCTCGCGCACGCGCGGTTCCGCGCCGGGGCGCTCCCCCGGCAGCACGAGCACGCGCGGCACGTCGAGCTCGTCGAGCACGACGACGGGTGCGGGGTCCTCGCTCGCCGCGCGCACCGCGTCGGCGACCGTGCGGCACGTCTTGGTGCGCCGCGCCAGCCGCCCGGTGGCCGCGGGGGTCTCCTGCTGCCCCGGCGGGGCGGCGGGGGCCGCGCCGAGCAGTCGCCGGGCCTCCAGCGACAGGGGGGCGAACCGGTCCGCGGGGCGGGCCAGCAGGAAGCCCTGCACGAGCGGGACGCCCATGGAGCGCAGCACGTCCAGCTCGGCGGGCGTCTCCACCCCCTCGGCGATCACCCAGGCGTCCAGGCGGTCGGCGCACTCCCCGAGGAAGCGCACCACCGAGCGCTTGACGAGGTCGCCGTCCAGGCCGCGCACGAGCTGCAGGTCCACCTTGAGCACGTCGGGGCGCACCACCGCCATGCGCAGCAGGCCGGAGTGGCCCGTGCCCACGTCGTCCAGGGCGATGCGCGCACCGCGCGAGCGCAGCACGGCCAGCGGCCCGGCCAGCGCCGCGGCGTCGCAGTCGGTGTGCTCGGTGACCTCCACGACCAGCGACGTGAGGTCCTGCGCGCCCAGCAGCTCCAGGACGCGGTCCTCGCCCAGCGAGGAGGGGGCGGCGTTGACGGTGAGGAACGTGCCGTGCGGCAGCCGGCGGCGCAGCGGCAGCGCGGCGCGCAGCACGAGCGCGTCGAGCTCGGCGGCGCGGCCCAGCGCCCGGGCGGCCGCGAACCACTCCTCCGGCCCGTGCGCGTCCCCGCGCACGGGGGCGAAGCGGGAGAGGACCTCGTAGCCGGCCACGCGCCCGGCCGCGACGTCCACGACCGGGTGCAGGACCAGCCGCAGCCGCTCGGGGTGGGCGGCGAGGTCGTCCAGCCGGCGCTGCCAGCGCTGCAGGTGGCGCGGGAGATCACCGGTGCCGGCCGACGCGTCCGGTGCTGCCGCGTTCGCCACGTCCGCCTCCTCCCCGTCGTCGCCGGCGGGTGTCGGGGCCGCCCACCGGTAGGCGCCCGGCGAGCATAGTGCTGTGACCACATGGTCACAGCTCGTGCTGGTTTTCCCTGGGGTCGGAAGGCTCTTCAGACCCGCGAGCAGGGGGCAGGCGGGCTTCGCGGTCGAGCCGCTGTCCACGTGCCTGACCTGACTGGTACCACAGCGGTACCATCAGCCTGTGGCGATGAACCTCCGGCTGACCGATGACGAGACCGAAGCCCTGCGTCGGCGAGCTGAGCAGGAGGGCCGATCCATGCAGGAGGTCGCCCGCACCGCCATCAGCGAGTACGTCTCCGACCGCCCCACCCGCCTGCGCGCCGCCATCGACCGAGTGCGCACCGAGGACGCTGAACTCCTGGCCCGCCTCGCCCGGTGACTGAACCGGACCGCCCGACCGACCACCTGAGCACCGAGGACCTGCTGGAGATCGCCGTCGGCGTCGTCGACGACGTGCAGGTCCGCGACGCGGGCCTGCTGGCCTCGGCCGCCGCGCGCCCGCGCACCACCGTCTTCGGCCGCCAGGCCTACCCCACCCTGGCCGACCAGGCCGCCGCACTGATGCACTCCCTGGCCCGCAACCCCCCACTGGTCGACGGCAACAAGCGCCTGGCCTGGTCAGCCGCACGCGTCTTCTGCCGGCTCAACGGCACCGACCTGGTCATGGACGTCGACGACGCCGAACGGATGATCCTGGCCGTAGCCGCCGGAGACCTCGACGCCGCGGAACTGGCGAAGGTGATCAGCCGACACCTCGAGTGAACGCACGGTCATCCCGCGCTGCGGCGCACCCGGTCAGGACGCCTGGAGGCTCACCGAGACGACGAGCGCGCCGTCCGCCGGCTGGACCTGCCCGGGTGCGGCCTGCTGCGGTGACCGATCGGTGTACCCCCACCACGCCGGCGCCTCGAGGCTGAAGGTGCCCGGCGCACCGGCAAGCACCAGCAGGTGCCAGCCCGCGAAGCGGGCCAGCATGCCCGTGAAGGCGAAGCCCGGCGGCGGGGAAGGGATGACCCAGCCCGGCCGGGGATCGATCCCGCAGTCCACCCGGACGTCCAGCCCCTGCTGCACCACGTGCCGTCGTGCCGTCTGCAGGGGCGTCCCTCTTCCACCTGCACGCTCACCGCGTCATCCACGCCCTGCCGGTCGGCGACGTGCAGCGAGGTGCGAGGAGCCGGTCCACCCTGCGCCCGCCCGTGCGCCTGCACTCGGGCTTGGACGGTCACCAGCCAGTGCATCCCCAGCGGCAGCGGCAGGTCGTCGTAGATGATCGCCTCGCTCACGGCGTCAGCGTGCCAACAGCTGTACCTCACCGCGAGAATCTGGGCCACGCCCGATCTTCAGCAGGGCGCGAACGAGCGAGCCTGCTGCACCAACCGCGCGGTCATCCCGCTGTCACGGTGATGCGACGGCCCGCAGCTGCTCGATCCACGGGTGCGTCGCGTCGGTCAGCTGCAGAGCCTCGATCAGCCAGATGCGGCGGGAGCTGTCGAGCGCCTCCGCGACCTGGGCGAAGTCGGCCTCGTCCTTCGCGCGCGGGCCGGCGCTCTTGTAGAGCAGCTGCACCTCCGGTGCCAGCACAGCCCACTGCGCTGTGGAGGCAGGACCGCTGAGCGTGCGCCAGGCTCGGCGGACCCGGGCGTCTCGGCGGTAGACCCACTCCTGCTCACCCCCGGCGCCGGCATCGACGAGGTCATCGACGAGGTCGTCGACCATCAGCTGCAGGCGCCAGTCCGCGGTGGAGGTGGGCCGGCACCAGATGTCGTGCACACCCCGCGGCAGCTCCTCACCCACCGGCCAAGGTCGCAGCGTGCCCGGCGGGCCGGCGGCGTGCACGTCCCACCCGGCCAGCTGCTCCCGCAGCCGGGCCAGGTGCGGGCGCAGCACCAGGACGTCGATGTCGTCGTGCTGCCGGGTGCGCCGGCCCAGGTGCAGGTCGATCGCCCAACCACCGGCGATCCACCAGGGCACCTCAGTCCGGCGCAGCAGGTGGGCCACCTCGTCGGGGTCCATCGGCGACCAGGACCCCAGCTCGCTGCTCACCCGCCACAGCCTGGCGCACCGCCGAGGCGTGGGCCGACCTCGCGGTCATCCCGCCGACCCCGCGCACTGGTCCTGAAAGCTGCGAGGTCGGGTAAGCGCACATCGACCACGGCGCGGCGTGCCACCACCTCACGGCCCGGTGGTCCACCGCCTGGGCGTGGTGGCTGAGCCGCTCTAGTACCGGTCGATGGTCGCTCGGCAGGCCACCCGAACAACGTGCCGGGTGTAGTCGAGAGCCGTGATCTCCACCTTGCCCCCGCCAGCGGCGGAGGGAAGCTGCTCCCGATGGCGACGCGAGAGCTCCACCACATCGGGCGCGACCGACGCGACCAGCTCCCCGAACCGGTGCACGTCCGCCACCGACAGGTGACGCGTCGACCCTGCCGGCATGGAAGCTGACGACTCCTCCAGCACCCGCAGGGTTCCCCCCAACCACTCCTTGATCACGACGTGTTGCTCGCCGACCCACACCCCCGCCACGTGCAGACGCCCCTCGTGCTCGGCGCTGAGATCACCGAGGCCGATGCCGCGGCACCACTTGGGGATCAGCCGCAAGGACATCTCCAGGTCATCAGGCATGGAGAGATCGAACCTGTCGTGCACTGCGAGCCTCCCGTGGACGATGGTGCGCGCCGTCGCACTGGGACCGTACGAACGGGAACACGCCGCCCGTAGCGAGCCAGAAGGTGAGCGCTCGCATCGGCAGCACCGCATGAAGCCCCCCCGCCACAAGGTCGCCACGCTTCGTGCTCTTCGCCCGCACGGGTCGAGCATCACCGCCCACCCGGCTCACGTCATCAGGGTCATCCCCCAGGTCAACCCTGAAGCAGGGGCACTGGTCAACGAAGCGACCGCTCGTCGACGCACTCGCGGTCATCCCGCGAAGCGGCGCATTCACCGGTGGCCTCGCAGGGCCAGATGCAGCCTCAGAGCATCGTCGAGAGCGTCCAGCGCTTCGGACGGCAGCCGCCCCAGAGCCGGTCCCAGCCGATCCACCGAGACGGCCGGTCGTCGCTGACGACGACCGCAGGTCGGCGCTTGCACGCCTCGCTGCCCCGCACCGGGGCGAAGTCGACGAGGCGGATGCTGGTGGGTCAGCGCCCGGACGGCCTGCTGGACCGCCGCGGAGCGCGACGGCAGACCGGCCTGGCGCACGTGCTCGTCGAGGGCGGCGACGTCGGCGTCGGACAGGCTGATGCTGAGCTTCACGAGCCGATGCCGCTCAGGCAGCACCCCCTTTGCCACCGCCAGCACCCGCTGCTGCCGCGCGTGTCGCCGACCGCCCGGATCCGCCGATGGCCGAGTGATTGCAGAACGGAGCCAGTGGCGCCAGAATGGCGCCGTG
>NZ_JBBBEM010000036.1:0-14343 GCF_037154035.1 Kineococcus sp. G2
CGCTCAGGCAGCACCCCCTTTGCCACCGCCAGCACCCGCTGCTGCCGCGCGTGTCGCCGACCGCCCGGATCCGCCGATGGCCGAGTGATTGCAGAACGGAGCCAGTGGCGCCAGAATGGCGCCGTGCCCAGCGTGCAGATCAAGGACGTCCCCGCCGAGACGCACGCCGTCCTGCGCCGGCGCGCCGCCCTGGCCCACCAGTCCCTGCAGGAGTACCTGCTCGCCAGACTGGTCGAAGAGGCCAGCACCCCCTCCCTCGACGAGGTTCTGGAGCGTGCCGGTGGGCGAGCCGGCGGCAGCGTGTCCTTCCGCGACGCCGTGGAGGTGGTGCACGACGACCGCGACCGTCGTTCGTGATCGTCGTCGACGCCAGCGTCCTGGCCCCGGCCTTGGCCGACGACGGGCCGGACGGGGACCGGGCCCGGGGCCGTCTGCGCGGAGAGGTCCTGACCGCTCCCGAGGTGATCGACCTCGAAGTGGCCTCCGTCCTGCGCCGCGCCGCCGCCGCCGGGCGCCTCCCCGATCGCCGCGCCGACCTTGCGCTGCGCGACCTCACCGACCTCCCGCTGCGGCGAGCCGCCCACCGAGCCCTGCTTCCCCGCTGCTGGGAACTGCGCCACACCGTCACCAGCTACGACGCCGCGTACGTCGCGCTGGCCGAGGCCCTGAACGTCGTCCTGATCACCGCCGACGCGCGCCTGTCCCGCGCTCCGGGGGTCACCTGCGAGGTGCAGGTCCTGCCCTGACCCATCCGCGCATGATGCTGGCCGGGACGTTCACCGAGGAGGTCCCGGTGGTTCCCGCCACCCTCGGCCCATGGCCAGCGCTGCGATCGCGGCCTGCCCCGTGCACATCAGCCACCTTCGGCGTGCACGCATCGAGGAGGCCCGCCGTGAGCAAGACCCACATCGACATCGACGACGACCTGCTCGCCCAGGTGGCCGCCATCACCGGAACGACCACCAAGCGCGACACCGTCGACACCGCCCTGCGCACGACCCTGCGCCACGAGCGCCGCCGCCGAACGCCTCATCACCCGCGCCGAGAGCGGTTGCTTCGCCCCCCTCCTCCAAGAGCACCCGAAACCCACCGGTGAGGACGTCGAGGCACCGGACACCGACGACCGAGCACAAGGCGCTGCGTGAGCTTCCTGCTCGACAAGTCCGCTCACGCCCGCTGGCACCAGCCGGTCGCGGCCGCCCGGCTGAACGACCTCCTGCGCGAGGACCTGCTGGACATCGCCCGACCCAGCGTGCTGGAGACCGGGTTCTCCGCCCGCTCCTCTCAGGACCACCGAGAGGTCATCGCCGACGTCACCGAGGCGATGACCGTCATCGACGGTCATCGCCCAGATCAGCGCCCGCGCACAAGACCTGCAGGAACACCTCACCCATCGAGGCTGGCACCAGGCGCCCGGGCCGGTGGACCTCCTGCTCGCAGCCACGGCCATCGAACCTGCCGGCCAGGACGTCCGCATCCGCCGATGACCGCTGGCGGCAACGGGAGATCCTCACCGCGTTCCCCGCGCGGCTGGCACGCTGGTCGTGTGATCCTTCCGAAGGTCCGCGACCCGCGGCTGATCACGGTCCGCCGCGGCGGGGAACTCGGCGACCAGGACCACCGGCTCCTCGCGCTGTGGGCCGCTGAGTGCGCCGAACACGTCCTGCACCTCTTCGAGGATGAACAGCCCTCAGACACCCGCCCGCGCGAGGCCATCGCGGCAGCACGCGCCTGGGCCGACGGCAGCCTCAGGATGATGGACGCCCGCGCCCGCGGCGGACACGCGATGGGGGCGGCCCGCCCGCTGCGGGGAGCTGCTCGGTACGCCGCCCACGCCGCCGGCCAGGCCGCGTGCGTTCCTCACGTGCCCGAGCACGACCTCGGCGCCGCCGCCTACGCGATCAAGGCGGTTCGGGCAGCGGGCACGGTCGGTCCCACCGCCGGGCGGTTGGAGCGGGACTGGCAGCGCGAGCGGCTTCCAGGGCGGATCAGGGCGCTGGTGCTCGAGGACCAGGTCAGGCGCAACGCGATCTGCTGGTCCGTCTTCGACGACTGACGGGAGTTCACGGTCATCCCGCGCCGAGGGCGCGGCCGGGCCGGCCCCTCCCCGCCAGGCTGGGGTGAGGCACGAAGCACCGCGCAGTGCGGGAGATCCTCACCTCGCCGCCGCACCACGCACCTGCTTGCGGAACGACACGACCTGAGCAAACGTGGAGCAGCATGCAGCAGCCGACAGCGCGCGAAGCGGGCAAGGACCTGGCGAGGGGACTGGCCTTCTCCCTCGTCCTCGTGCTGATCGCCGAGACGGTGCACCGCACCTTCCCGTGGGACCGCCTGTGGGCGCTCATCGCGGTCTTCGCTGCCGGCCACCTGCTGCGGGCGGCGATCAAGTACCGACGCGACGAGTCCACGCAACGCGGCGCCGGTGACCTCAGGACCGAGCAGGCCGAGACCTCCGGACGCACGGTCGATGCGCGGCCCCCGAAGCGGTGAGCACGCTCAGGCACAGCCACCGCCTGACAGCGGCGGCGGAGACCGACCTGCAGCGCCCGTGGGGGTGCCCTCGCACGGTCAGAGCGCGTGTCCTCCGCGCCGACCCGAGCCTTGGGGCGACGCGCGGTCATCCCGCTGGCCACGCACGATCATGGACGGCCGGGGTGCCCGTACATGCCGAAGAGCGACCGATGCGGGCGGGGCTCTGAAACGCTGACCAGATGAGTGGTGCCGGTACCTACGCCATCGAGCACGGCGACCTGTCGCGGCAGGACGCCCAGGTGCTGGACCGAGCAGTCCTGGCCCACCTGGCACCGCTCGCGGCCACGGTGGAGACCGACCTGCCCGTGCACGAGCCCGGCACCTGGCCGGCCGACGTCGAAGCCGCCGCTGAGCTGCTGCGCCGGCACAGCGACCCCGACGCCGACCAGGACTCCTACTGCCACGCCGCCGCCGACGTGCGCACCCACCCGCACCTGTGGGACGCCTTCGTGCTGGTGGCCCCACACGCCTACGACGCCGAGGTCCGCGACGCGCACGGCAGCGAGATCGCCTCCCTGTCCGACGAGGGCACGCTCGTGCTGCGCTTGGACGACGAGCAGCACGCGCGCCTGACCGCGCTCGTCGGTGCGCACCGCCTGCGCCTGCTGGACCTGCCCGCCCGGCGTCGGTGGTGGGCACCTCGGCGGCGCACCGACGGTTGAAGGTCCGCGCTGGGCGAGTCAGGGCCGACGTCGACCGCTCATGACGCCTGCGGAGTGCGTCACCGGACCCGTGGTTGTTCAGATCCGACCGCGTCGTCTCGGCGCTCCAGCGCATCCGGGCGTGGCGCCCCGTGCAGATCCTGCTCAGTGCCGGCGCGCGTCGCGCTGCAACAGCGCGGACAAGCCACCCGCTCCCGTGCCGTCGTCATCAGGCCACAACCCACCGGCCGACACGCGCCGCAGCTCTTCCGCGCACGGCGCCCACGGGCACCGCTCATCCCGTGAGAGCCACTGCTCGAAGGGCACCTGCAGCAGCACCCGCTCGTCCACCTCACCCTTGCTGGGCAGCGCCTGCGCCAGCACCGGCACGTGCGGCAGGTAGCGCTGCACCACCAGCTGCCCGACGTGCTCAGCCGCCGCCTGCACCGCAGCCCGGTCCGGCACCAGCCAGCCGTGCTGGTGCGGACGCGCCAGCAGCTCCCCGGCCTGCACCCGCAGACCGAAGTCGTCCAGCTCCCCACCGCCGTACACCTCCTCCTCGAGGTCCACCGGCGTTCCGGCCAGCTGCGCGTCCTCGCGCAACCACGCGTGCCAGTCCGAGAGCCGGTACGCCGCCACGACGGCACCGACCTCCCGGTGCCCCTCCTGGGTGCTGACCCACGCCAGCACGCTGATGCGCACGTGCTGGTCCACCTGCAGGTGCAGACCGCGCTTGCCGCGGGTGAAGCCGTGCCCACCCAGGTGCTGGTGCAGCATGCGCAGGAACGTACCCACCCCCGGGCGCGGCGGGCGCCGGACCGGCGCCGGTGGGGCCGGGGCTCGCACCAGCGTCTGAGCCTGCGGGTCGAAGCACACCAGGCCGTGCGCCCCGGCCAACCCCGCGATCGTCGTCAACGCCACCTCGGCGCCGTGCGCGGTCATCGCCGTATGGAAGAAGGAACCGGCCGCGTCCTCGCTCAGCGGACCTTCGACCGCCCAGACGCCGTCCACGTCACGCGCCCCGGCGGGCAGGTGAGCGCGCACGTCGCTCAAGAACGCGCGAAGAGCCGCGCTGGGGCGCGGCCGAGGCTGACCGGCCTGTTCAGCGGCGTCCAGCGCCTCGACGCGGGCGGTGAACTCCGCCCCGGCAGCCTGATCGCTTTCCGGGTACGGGCCCTCCCACACCGCCACGTCGTACGACACCGCGCCACCGTAACGACCACACCAGCCGCACCGGTCAGTGACGCGACTGCACTACCCAGACGCCCGCTCATCCCGCTGGCCAGGCCGTCCGCAGCTGCCGCACTGGGCGCGCGATCACGGACTGGTCGAGGGTGACGCCCCCGGGAGTGGTGTAACTCCTCGCGCGTGAAGCGCTGCTGATTCGGACTACGCCGTGAGCGTGGCGGTCGTGTCGAGCGCGGGCGTCTGCAGAGCGGTCGGTTCCGGCGGGGTCAGCAGCGCCATCGAGGACTCCGACAGGTAGCGCCGTTCCCCTGACTGCTACTCATCGTGCGCCTCGATCAGGATGCAGCCGGCCAGCCGCAGCAGGGCCTGGGCGTTGGGGAAGATGCCGACGACTGGGGGCACCTCCCGCTCGCGGGGGACGGTGCGGCGCTTGACCTCCCGGTTCAGCCGCTCCAACGGGTTCGTCGACCAGATCTTGCGCCAGTGCGCCTCGGGGAAGGTCGCGAACGCCGTCACGTCCGACCCCGCCTCATCGAGCATGTCTGCGACGGCCGGGAACTTCGCGCGCAGGCTGTCGGCCACGACCCGGACCTGCTCGGTGACCGCCCCGGCCGAGAGATGGACGAAGATGGTGCGGACCATCGCCGCGACCGCGTCGGACTGCCCCTTGGCGACCTTGGCCAGCACGTTGCGCATGAAGTGGACCCGGCAGTGCTGCCAGGCCGCGCCGGCCACGGTCTGCTCGATCGCGCTGACGAGCCCGCGGTGCTGATCGGAGATCAGCAGCTGCACTCCGTGCAGGCCCCGGTCGCGCAGCGAGCCCAGGAAGGCTTTCCAGAAGTCCAGCGTCTCGGCGTCCCCGACGTCGCAGCCCAGCACCTCCCGATGCCCATCAGCGCTGACTGGGGGCACCTCCCGCGCAGCGGGGGACGGTGGCGATCACGACAGCCTGGGACACGACCCGGCCGCGGATGCGGGCCTTGCAGTAGGTCGCATCCAAGAACACGTAGGGGGTGGCCTGCGCGTCCAGCGGGCGGGTGCGGAACGCCTCGACCTCGGCGTCCAGGTCGGCGCAGATCCGGGACACCTCGCTCTTGGAGATCCCGGACTCCACCCCCAGGGCCTCGACGAGGTCGTCGACCTTCCTGGTCGAGACACCGTGGACATAGGCCTCCATCACCACCGCGTGCAGCGCCCGGTCGATGCGCCGACGCGGGGCCAGCAGTGTCGGGAAGAACGAACCCGTCCTGGTCTTGGGGATCTTGATGTTGAGGTCGCCGGCGGTGGTGGCGACCAGACGGTCGCGGGTGCCGTTGCGGTGGGTGGTGCGGGCCGCGGTGCGCTCGTGGGGTCTGGCGCCGATGTGCTGCTCGGCTTCGACGTCGATCAGCGCCTGCAGGGCTCCTTGCAGGAGCCGGCGCATCAGCTGGCCGTCCTCGGCGGCGGTGAGTGCGTCAAGCAGGGTGGACAGGGCAGACTGGTCCTCGAGGGCCATCGCGGTGATCCTTCTTCTACGAGTTCCTTGGCGGGTTCTCGCAGAACTTCACGCGGTGGCCCTCACCTGCCTCCCGGACACGCCGGGCCCGGTCAGGCTGGGGCCGCGTTACACCACTCCAGGGGACTCACCCGGTCTGGCAGCCGCCTCAACTGCACGCACATGCCGCGGCCCGGGCGCCATCACGAGCGCCCGGCGACTTCACCGTCGTGCCACGCGGGGCGCGCGGGAGGCCGCGCACCGGCTCGCACCTGCGCACACCGAGCACCACCCTTGGTCCCATGGCGCGTGACCAGCTCTCACCAGCCACCCCGGCTGAACGGCACCACCAGCGGCCACGCCCAGCGCCCCGACACGGGGCCTGGGTCCTCGCCGACTGCCTCATGGCCCTGGTGTGGCTGCCGGTGCTGCTGCTCCTCTACTTCAGCCAGATGCCGGCCTGGTTCGTGATCCCCTTCGCCCTGGTGGCTCTCTGGAGCGTGGTGCGCGCCTACCGACAGGTCTGGCTGTGGTCCCAGGACCAGCGCCACCAGGACGAGCACCAGCACCACGTCCGCGCCTGAGCTCGCTCAAGCCCCGGAAGAGCGCGTCCGCTCAGCGGCACGTTCACGCAAGGCGCTCCGCGCGACCGGACGACCGCGCGGTCATCCCGCGCTCAGTGGTCGGCACCCGCGTCGTCGAGCAGCTTGGCACCGGCTCCACCCTTTTCGGCCACCTGCCGCTCCAAGGCCCGCGCGATGCGCTCCTGCGCCTCGGCTGAGCGCGTCAAGGTCGCCCGCAGCCGCGTCAGGTAGACGACCAGGCACACGAACAGGACCAGATTGACGATGCCTGTGATGTCGGTCATCGCGTGATCGTTGCAGCCGGGCTGCGCTACATGCGACCGCGCGGTCATCCCGCGATACGGGCGGGCCCGACTGGTCTGACCACGTCGCGGTCCTGCCGATGACCATGGCAGGAGCACGCTCACATTAGGACTGTTACATTAGCCCTGTGACATCGGACGAGGTCCGCGACGGCGACCCCACTGGGCTCAACCACCTGCTTCCCCTCCAGCAGTTGCTGGCCGGGATGGACGAGCAGATCACCGAGGTCTACGCCCAACGCGGCGTCCGCGGGGTGCGGCCCCGGTTCAGCAAGGCCCTCATCCGCCTGCACCACCGCGGCCCGCTGACCATCAAGGACCTCGCCCAGCAGGTCGGGGTGACGCACTCGGCCATGAGCCAGACGGTGACCGCCATGCGCCATGCGGGCCTCATCGACAGCGCCGCCGGTGAGGACGCCCGCACCCGCACGGTGACGCTGACCGACGCAGGCACTGCCCTCGTGCCGATCCTGGAAGCGGAGTGGCGCGCCACCGAAGCCGCCTGGGCGGAACTGGACGCCGAAGTCCCCTACGGACTGCAGCAGGTCGTCGAAGACCTGAGCGCGGCCCTGCGCGAGCGGTCCTTCGCCGAACGCGTCAACGCCCACATCGACGCCCTCCTGGCCGCTGACAGCCAGGACAGCGGCCAGCGGTGAGGTCGCTGGACCGCCTCGTCGACACCCGCCCCCTGCGGTCCTCGCCGGCTTTCCGGCGGTTGTGGATCGGCACCACCGCGGCAGCGTTCGGTGGCCAAGTCGCCGTCGTCGCCGTGCTGTACCAGGTGTGGAACCTCACCGGGAGCACGGTGTGGACGGGCGCGATCGGCATCGCCACCGCCGTGCCGACCATCGTGGGCGGCATCGTCGGTGGCACCTTGGCCGACGCGGTCGACCGTCGCCGTCTGGTCGTGGTGACCACGACCGTCTCGGTGCTGGCTGCCCTCGGCTTGGCGCTGCAGGCGGTGGCCGAAGCCGCCTCGGTGCTGCTGGTGCTGGTCCTGGTCGCCGCTCAGACCTCCGCGACCGCTGTGGGCGCAGCAGCGCGGCGCACGTTCATCTCCCGGCTGCTGCCGTCGGACCTGGTGCCGGCGGGGGTAGCGCTGAACCACGTCGGTTTTCAGATCGCCATGCTCACCGGCCCCGCCGTCGCCGGTCTCGTCCTCACCGCCGGTGGACCACGGGCCGCCTACCTCGCCGACGCCGTGGGCATCACCGTGTCGCTGTACGGGGTGCTGCGCCTGCCCGCCATGCGCCCACAACCCCTCACAGACAGAGACACCGACACCGACACCGACACCGCAACCGGTACCGCTCGGGCGGCGAGAGGTGGACTGGCTGCGGTGCGCGCCACCTGGCAGGGGTGGAGGTACCTGCTGCACCGTCCTGTCCTGCGTGCCTGCCTGGCCACCGACCTCGCCGCCACCGTGCTGGCCATGCCGATCGCGCTGTTCCCCGCCATCAACGCGCAACGCTTCGACGGCGAGGAGACCACGCTGGGCCTGTTCCTCTCCGCCATCGCCGCTGGCGGCCTGATCGCGGGGTTCGCCTCTGGCGCGTTGAGCCGAGCCCGGCGTACCGGGTGCGTGATGCTGATCGCCGCCGCGACCTGGGGCGCAGCCCTGACCGCCTTCGCCCTTGTGGACTCCCTGCCCACGACGCTGGTCTGCTTGGCCATCGCCGGCGCAGCGGACACCGTCGCGGTGATCTCCCGCGGCACCATCGTGCAGCTGTCGACCCCTGACGCGTTCCTGGGGCGGGTCAGCGCCGCGGAGAACATCGCCGGAGTCGCCGGTCCTGGTCTGGGCAATGCACGAGCCGGTGCCGTCGCGAGCGTGACCTCGACCGCGGTGTCCTCGCTGAGCGGGGGCCTGGCGTGCGTCCTCGCCGTCGCGGCGATCGCGGCAACGACTCCCGCCTTGCGCCGCTGGGCACCACCGGCGCCCACGACCACCCCGGCTACCTGAGAACGCCACCGGCACCTGCACCGTCCAACGACACTGAGCATCCGGAGTCGAGTTCACGGCCATCCCGCAGGTCGCGTGACGCAGGCAACCCCGCCCGCTACGGTGACCGCCATGATCGTCCCGATGTGCACCCGCCAGCAGTGGTGGGCCGGCTCCTAGGCCGGGCACGTCTTCACCGACGCGCATCCCGCCTCAGCGGGTGTGCGGGCATTCCTCCCGCCGGCCCGCCAAGGCCGACCCGAGGAGACCTCACACCATGGCCCAGTTCAAGATCTACGGCCGAGACAACATCCTGCGCCCACTGCGCACACCCCTGTCCGACACCGTCCACGCCGCCGCTGTCGACGTCCTCGGCCTACCCGCCACCAAGCGCTTCCACCGCTTCCTCCCCATGGCCGCCGAGGACTTCCCCACCCCCGAAGGGCGCAGCGAGAGGTACACGATCATCGAGGTGTTCATGTTCGCCGGGCGCACCGTGGCGACGAAGAAGGCGTTCTTTCAACGCCTGTACCGGGACTTCGCCGAGCACCTGGGCATCGAAGCGATCGACTTGGAGATCACCATCGTGGAGACGCCGCGTCACGATTGGGGCATCCGCGGGCAGGCCGGCGACGAGCTGACCCTTGCCTATCGGGTGGAGCAGTGACTCCCGCAGCATCTACCGGTCATCCCGCGCTCAGTGCGCGATCATGGCTGCCAGTGACGTCCTCACTCGCCGATCCCCGAAAGCGGGGACAGACCCAGCAGGGCGGTCAACAGTGCCTACCCCTGCTGTCCCGCAAGGGGGGACTTCTCAGCTTCCAGCCACGCCAGACCCTCCTGCGCAGCGTCTCCGCTCAGCGGCTCCCCCTGCTCGACGTAGTGCTGGCGGCCTGAGTCGATGAGCTGGCTAGCCGTCTCCCCATCTGGCGCCTGCACGTACCAAGAGCGCGTCACACGGAAGACCTGCTGAGTACCGTTCTCTGCTGTCATGCCTAGAGCGTCCCCACGAGTGGGCGACTCCGGCAAGTGGATATGTGTTGCATCGAAACCAGCAGCAGCCTGCCTTGAACCACCTACAGCCCGCCCATGGGCCTGCAGGGACTAGTCAAGTGTCGACGCGCGGTCATCCCGCGGACAGCGCGCGGTCAGGACCAGTCGGCGACTTCACGGAGTTGCCGAAGTGCGGATGGCGCTCCGAGCACGGACCGGGGCTGGTGATGCTCTCAGCTGCGCGGAGCGAAACTGTTCGGAGATGCCTCCACCGCGGCACGGGCTGCGACGCTGAGCGCGTCGTCGTCCAGGGGATAGGAGGCGTCGATGCGCTCCTCGGGAACGTCCTCGTGCATCTGGCCATCAGCGCCCACCACCTCCTCGTACTCCTGGCGTGCCCGCTCGATGATCGAGGCGACGGCGTCCAGGCCCAGGAAGCGGTAGGCCTGCAGCACCCGGGGCAGGGGGTACTCGGGGTCTTCAGCGTAGGTCTCCACCGCGTTCAGCAGGCCGCCGTTCATGACGCTGCCGTGGAAGGTCAGCGCGACGTGCAGAGCCTCGTCCCCGCGGTGGGTCTTGATGGCCGGAGCGTCCCACTCGCACGCGCGGTTCCACAGAGCGTCGAACTCCTCATCCGTCACGGACGCGACGGTACTGGGCACGCCTCCTGAGCGGAGCGCTCCGTGCGGATACGGACGAGGCCGCCGGTCAGGACGGTCCCCGACGGACATCCGGTCATCCCGCGATGTGAGTGCACGGTGCGCCGCCACCGAACGCCCCGACACCGCCCCGCGGGCACACCCTTTCCCGAGGTTGGCGCGCAGCTCGAAGACTCAGTCGCCGGCGCCTGACCGGCGTCGGTGTGCCGTTCGCAGGGCAACACCCACGACCAGGTAGAGAACGAGCACGCAGGCGACCCCAAGGGCGACCGACAGCAGCCTCGACTCAGGAAGCAGGTCGCGGAAGAGCGAGATGAGCAGACCCGTGACGAGACCGGCGACCACGGCCTGCAGAACGCCGATCCGATGGACTGGGCGAGCGGGCGACACCGAACTGCTGTCATCACGGTGACCGGTGATCATTGATTCACCCTAGGCGAGCCCAGGAAGGTTCTCGCGGTCATCCCGCCGTCCGGGCGCGGCCGGGCTGTCGCACGGTCGTGCCAGGCTGCACAGATGGCGAACGTCCCCTGGCCGCGCGAGGCCGTCGTCCAGGCTCTGCGCGAGCGGCTCCTGCTCGACGGCGCGGTCACCGAGGGCTTCACCGGCCTGGACGTCCGCCCCGCCCTGGCTGGTGAGCCCCCGCACCCGGACAGCACCCGTGAGCACGAGCACGTGGTCGTGCTCCTGCGCTGGCGCCACGACCCCCACCTGTACGCCATCGCCGTCCCCCTGGTGCCCGGCCCGGCCGGGCCGCCCCCGCCGGGCGTGCACCCCGCCTCGTCCGTGCACTCGTTGCAGAGCTGGGCCGAGGAGGTCGTCCTCTCGCTGAGGGAGGACCTCGACACCGGGCTGGTGCAGTGGGCCAGGCGCACCCAGGTCGGTGACGCCACCTTCCTGAGCAGCACAGGCGCAGCCGAAGCCGCCCCGCCCGAGGGGTACTACCTCAGCCCCGTCCACCTCGGTCCCGGCGGTGGCGACGGCGCGCACCTGGCCGATGCCGGCCTCGACGTCAGCACCGCCCGGCGCCTGCTGACCGACGATCGCCTGCTGACCTGGCTGCACGCCTACGTGAACAACGCACGGGGTGAGCCGTACGTCGGTCACGCCGTCGTGGCCCGCCCACCCACCGACGACCGCGGCCGCAGCTCGGGAGCGGCCCGCCTGGAGTCCCTCGAGGTCGTGCCCGGCACCCCGGGCACCGTCGCCGCCGCGCTGGCCTACCACGCGGTGCGCGAGGCCGTCGAGGCCGGTGCTGAGTCCGTCTCGAGCGCCCTGGACGACCCGGTTGCGCGAGGCGCCCTGGAGGAGGTCGGCTTCCGACGCGGCGACAGCAGCGCGGAGGTCTCGGTGACGTGGCGCGAGGTGCGCAGGCCCGACCTGCGCCGCAGGTAGCGTGCCCTGCTGCGCCACCTGCACGCTGTCGGCTTCACCCGAGCACCCGAAGCGCTCGGCCTCGACGAGCAGGGCCGCGAGGTGCTCACCCACCTCGAGGGTGAGACCGTCGGGGACAGCCGCCCCTGGCCCGCGTGGGCGCACAGCGAGGCGGCCCTGGTCGCTGCCGGGAGGTGGGTGCGCGACTTCCACCAGGCTTCCGCTCCTTCACCCCACCCGCGGACGCGCACTGGTTCGGCGACCACGACGAGCTGCGGGCTGGGGAGGTCGTCGGCCACCACGACGCCGCTCCCCGCAACGCCGTCTGGCGCCCTGCCCCCACCGCCTCCGACCCCGGGGCCGGGCAGCTCGTCGGTTTCATCGACTGGGACCTGGCCGGACCTGCCGCACCGGTGCGTGACCTGGCGTTCCTGGCGCTGATGTGGGTACCGATGACCGCTCACGACGTCGCCCGTGGCGACGGCTTCCCCGCCGAAACCGACCGGCCCCGCCGCCTGCGCCTGCTGCTGCAGGCCTACGGCTGGCGGGGCAGCACGCAGGAGGTGCTCCACGCCGTGCGTGAGCGCGCCCTGCAGCACGCCGCCGGACTGCGGCAGGCGGCCGCCGACGGGTACGGCCCCGCGGTGAACCTGGTCGCCGGAGGGGTCGCCGACGACTTCGATCGCGCCGTGAGCACCCTGGACGCTGAGACACCCCGGCTGCTCCAGGCAGAGCACGAGCCGCAGTAGACGACAGGAGTGCGCTCACCTGCTCCGTTCCGCACGGCCGCTGAACTGCCCCACCCCTTGGTGTTCGCTCCAGGGCGCTCTCCTGCCAGGCCCGGCACCGCCGCCTCGAGGAGTTACCGGTCACGGCGCCGACCTCGCGCTCTCGCGGGGAGACGGCCGTCTTCCGTTGCGGTGCCGGCACACGCTCGCGGCGCCGCCACCACCTGCAGCGCACGAGCAGATCCCAATCCCCGGCTCGCAGCGTGTGCCAGGCTGGATCGACCCGAGCGAGGAGGAACCGTGGCGGCCGAGCCCGATGACCCCGACGCGCAGCTGCAGCGAGGCCCTGACCCGATGCCCTTCACCAGCGGAAACCGGTTCGCCCCCTTCCAGCGCGAGCACGACCCCCGGCGAGGACCGCAGCGCACCTGGACGATCGTCGCCGGCACCCTCGGACCGCTGCTGATCGTCGCCGTCTTGCTGTGGGTGTGGGTGCGCTGACTCCCGCAGCCCGGGCCGTGCTGCGGCGACGGGTACCCGGTCGTGAGGCGGTGGTGGCGCGTCGCACGGTGGTCGAGCCCCCGGGCGTCTGCTGCACCTTCCCGCGAGGTCGAGCGGCAGGGTCTTCCCCCGCCGAGGCAGGCGGCTCGTGTCCGCCGTGGTCGGCGCCTGACCCGGACCCGCGAGGTGGTGCGCCCGGCCGATCCGGTCACCTGGCGCTCCACCGGTGGCCGGGCGCTGCCGAGGGCGTGGCGCACACCTCGGCCGCGGCACTGCCACCAGCGGCGAGTCGTTCCCTGCCACCTGAACCGGCCTGGAACGACCTGCGAGGGCCGGCGTCGTGGCTGCCGGCCCTCGCGAGCGGTGCTCCCCAGGTCCGCTCGGTCGCACACGTGGCGACCCGGGGAGCGGAGATCAGTGAGCGGTGGTGGTGGTGGTGGTCCTGAGGTCCTTCTTGCGGGGCCAGAACTTCGCCCCGACCAACCCACCGGCTGCGGCGGCGATGAACGTCAGGCCCAGGCCCAGCACCGCGTAGGAGGCGGCGGACTGCGCCGCCTCGCGGGCCTGGGCCTGCTCAGCCGCGGAGACGTCCGGCACGTCGGAGGCGTCGATCCCGGAGACCGCGTTGGAAACCGCCGCGGGGTCGATCAGCTGGGAGGCGATGTTGCCCGCGGAACCCAGGAGCGCCCCACCGCCGAGCAGGGTCAGGGCCAGGAAGGCCACGATGCTCAGGGCCCACACCAGGATCCCGTGCAGCAGGCCCGAGTTCAGCCCTCGCCACATGGCGGTCGCGGCGGCGGTCAGGCCGCCGAGGAACAACGCGCCCAGGGCGATGAGCCCCGTGACGACGCCTCCGGTCGTCCCCGAAACCCCGTCGGAGTCGAGGACGCCGAGGGCGAGGAAGATCATCGTGCCGAGCAAGAAGGTGGGAAGGGCCACGACGACCCCCGCCCACACCGGGCCCCAGCGCACCTGGTCACCGCGCTGGGCCGGGACGTTGACGTTGATGTCGTGGTCCGCCGCGAAGGCGGGAGCGGTGCGGTGGACGGAGAGGCGGTCCTCCACCGTGGTGGTGCGGTGCTCGTCCTCCGCCGCGGTGGCGCCCGCGATCTGGCTCGACCTGTTCGTGCCGGGGTCGTTGCTGGGAGTGCTCATGCGATTCCTCCTGGGGGGACGTGGGGTGTCGTCAAGGGCGTGTGCGTTTCAGGCGGGTGAGCGGTGTCGATCTCGACGTGCTCGGTGCGCAGCTCGGCCCGCACGGCCTGCTCGCCCGCGACCTGGCGGACGCCGGCGCGCACCGCTTCGGTGGGCTGCACGCGCACGGAGACGATCTGCTCGCGGATGCGCACGCGCTCGCCGGGCACGCGCACCCGCTGCACGTGCAGTTCCTCGGCCGAGCGGAGGACCTCGGCGTGCTCCTCG
>NZ_JBBBEM010000037.1:0-1600 GCF_037154035.1 Kineococcus sp. G2
CGCCGGCCGACCCCGCCGGCCGACCCCGCCGGCCGACCCCGACGGTGCAGCGCGCGCCGGCGGGGAGCGCTTCACGCGACGGCGGTCCCCTCCAGCTCGACCAGCAGGCCGGGCAGCGCCAGGCGGCTCACGCCGAGCATCGTCGTGGGCGGTGTCGCCCCCGCGGCGCCCAACCGCGACGTCAGCACGCCGTAGGCCTCGAAGAGCCGGTCGACGTCGGTGGTGTGCACGGTGAGCCGGACGAGGTCCGCGAGGGACATGCCGGCTGCGGTGAGGACCGCTTCGAGGTTGTCCAGGCTCAGCGCCAGCTGGGCGGCCACGTCGTCCGGGTGCTCGGGCCGGCCGTCGCCGCTCATCGCGGCCTGCCCGGAGCAGTACAGGGTCCGGGTGTGCCCGGAGACCACCTGCCCCTGGTCGTACCCCGCGCCCACCGACCACGGCCACGGGTTGATCACCGTTCTGTCCACGCCGCACCAGCTCCCTCTGCTCCTCGGCGCCGTCCACGTCCGGGCGTGCACCGCTTCGACGCCGTGGTGACGTCGTGCGCAGGAGCTTGCCGGGGAATCGTGACACCTCCTGTCGTGCATGCCGCTACGTTCTGGCGCGTGCGCGCCGACCGGCTGGTCTCCCTCGTGCTGCTGCTGCGCCAGCGCGGGCGGCTGAGCGCGACCGCGCTGGCCCGCGAGCTCGAGGTGTCCACCCGCACCGTGCTGCGCGACGTCGAGGCGCTGTCCGCGGCCGGCGTGCCGGTCTACGCCGAGCGCGGCCGCCACGGCGGTTTCTCGCTGCTGCCGGGTTTCCGGACCGAGCTGACCGGGCTGAACCACGACGAGGCCCTCGCCCTGCTGGTCGCTGGGGCGCGGCGCGGCGTGCAGGTGTTCGGCCTCGGGTCGGCGCTGGCCTCGGCGGTGCTCAAGGTGGTCGACGCGCTGCCGGAGGAGCACCGGGCCACCGCGGCCGGCGCGGCCCAGCGGTTGCTCGTGGACCCGCAGACCGACCTCCTGGCGCGCCGGTGGGCCGGCGAGGAGCTGCCCGACGCCGTCATGGCCCGGGTCCGGCGCGCGGTGCTCTCCGGGCGCAGGCTGCGCATCCGCTACGCGCCCGTGGACCGGGCGCCGACGTGGCGCACGGTGGACCCGATCGGCCTGGTCACCGTGCGCGGGCACGGGTATCTGCTGGCGACGAGGTCCGGGGCGGAACGCACCTACCGCCTCTCGCGGGTGCTGGCCGCCGAGGAGCTCGACGAACCGGCGCAGCGGCCCGAGCGGGTCGACCTCGACCGGGCCTGGAGGGAACGCAGCGCGCGGTTCAGGACCGGTGGCGAGCAGGTCGCCGTGCTGGTGCGGCTGTCCGCGGCGCGGCGCGAGGACCTGCTGGGCACCGCGCTCGCCCTGCACGCCGAGGAGCGGGAGGCGGACGAGCGCCTGCGGCTGGAGGTCACCTTCCAGGACCGGCGGCACGCCGAGTGGGCGCTGTGGCAGCTCGCCGCGGACGCGGAGGTCCTGGAACCGCAGTGGCTGCGCGACGCCCTGCGCCGGCGCGCCGCCGCGGTCCTGGCCCGTTGCGGGAGGTGAGGCGCCGCGGCGACCGGGTGGTCGCC
>NZ_JBBBEM010000038.1:0-55382 GCF_037154035.1 Kineococcus sp. G2
GCGGCGACCGGGTGGTCGCCGCGGCGCCCCGCGCGCTCAGCCCTGCAAGCGCCGGGCGATCGTCACCACGCGGGTGGCCAGGTGGTCCAGCGCGTTCAGCTCCGCCTCGCCCAGCGGGGTGTCGTTGTTCGCGCCGGTGACGTGGGAGACGCCGTAGGGGTTGCCGTCGACGAACTTCAGCGGATCGGTGTAGCCGGGGGCCACGACGAGGCCGCCGAAGTGGTGGATCGTGTTGTAGAGCGCCAGCAGGGTGGACTCCTGCCCGCCGTGGGCGGTCTGGCTGGCGGTGAACCCGGCGTACACCTTGTCCGCCAGCAGGCCCTGGGCCCACTGCGGGCCCAGGGAGTCGATGAACGTCTTCAGCTGCCCGGCGATGTTGCCGTAGCGGGTGGGGGAGCCGAACAGGACGGTGTCGGCCCACACGACGTCCTCGGCCGTCGCGGCGGGTTCCGTGGCGTTCGCGCCGTGCTCGGCCTGCGCCTCGCTGGTGGCGCGCTCACCGCCGGTGGTCTGGCGCGCGACCTGCCGCAGCCGCACCTCCGCGCCGGCGCGCTCGCCGGCCTCGGCGGCGCGCTGGGCCATGGACCGCACGGTGCCGGTGGCCGAGTAGTACACGATGGCGAGCTTCACGCTCACGGCGTTCCCCCTCCAGGTCGTTGAACCGGCAACAAGCCGGTGACCTCACCGTAGACCCGCGCGCGCCGGGCGTCGAGACGGGCGGGTGGCCCTGCGCGGGCCACCCGCCCGCCGCCGCGGCCCGGCCGGTCGGCTCAGGCCGGTCCGGCGCCCAGGACGACCTCGAACTCCAGCAGGCTGGCGCCGGTGGCCACCGGCTTCGCCCGCTCCCCGGCGTGCGCCTCCTTCGCGCCCCCGCCCGCCCACGCCTGGAACGCCTCCTCGGTCTCCCACTTCGTGTACACGAAGTAGCGGGACTCCCCGGCCACCGGGCGCAGCAGCTCGAACCCCAGGAAGCCCTCGGTGCCCTCCACCGCCCCCATCCGGTGCGCGAAGCGGCGCTCCAGCTCCGGCCCGCCGCCCTCGGGGACCTCGATCGCGTTGATCTTCACGACAGCCATGCCGCCACCCTGCCACGCGGCCGTGGTGCGGGACGCGGCGGCCGGGCGGGTCCCCTCCGCTCGCCCGGCCGCACCGCGCCCTCAGTCCGCGATCGCCGCCACGGGGGGCGTGCGCGCGGCGCGCCGCGCCGGGAGCACCGAGGCGAGCACCCCGGCCAGCGCGGCGATCACCACGATCCCGGCGATCGAGGTCCACGGCACGTCGAGGACCACCGGGCCCTCCGCCGCCAGCACCGACGCGGTGCCCGCCAGGCCGTACCCGGTGCCCAGCGCGACGCCCAGCACCCCGGCCACCCCGGCCACGAGCAGCGCCTCCCAGGCCAGCAGCGCCCTCAGCTGCCCGCGGGTCAGGCCCAGCGCGCGCAGCAGGCCCGACTCCTGGCGCCGCTCCACCACCGACAGCGCCAGGGTGTTGCCCACGCCGATCAGCGCGATGACCACGGCCACGCCCAGCAGACCGGTGACGATGAGCAGCATCGTCGTCAGCACCTGGTCGAAGGACTCGCGCACCGCCACCACACCGGTGACGTCGCTGCTGGGCAGGGCCGCGGTGACGACCTCGGTGATCGCGTCGACCGCCGCACCCTGCTCGTCGGCGTCCAGGGCGTCGTCCAGCCGCACCCACGCGCCCCGCACCGCCGCGGCGGGGTCGGCGCGGCGCAGGTCGGCGGCCGTCATCAGCGAGCCCTGCTCGGAGTCGGGGGCGAGGACGACCCGCAGCTCGACGGGTGCGCCGCCCTCGCCGGTCACCGTCACCGCGTCGCCGTCCGCCAGGCCGAGCACGTCCGCGCTGTACCCGGAGACCACCAGCTCCCCGGGCGCCGGCACCGGTGCGCGCTGCTGCGAGCGCACCACCTGCGCCGCCTGCGCGGGGTCCACCCCCGCCACGCCCGTCGTGTCGCCGTCGCCGAGGGTGACCTCCCCCTCCAGCACCGGCACCGCGCGCGCGACCCCGGACACCTGGCCCAGCTGGTCCAGCAGCGTGTCGTCCACCGGCTCGTCCCAGGAGGAGACGACCACGTCGGTGGGGTAGCCGGCCTCCAGCAGGTCCCCGGCCGTGGCCCGCGTGGAGGAGGCGCCGACCACCATCGCCGTGGTGAGGGTGACGCCGATGAGCAGGGCGGTGGCGGTCGCCGCCGTGCGGCGCGGGTTGCGCACCGCGTTGCCCGCGGCCAGCCGCGCCGGCACGCCGCCGCCGCGCACGAGGCGGCCGGCCAGGCCGACGACCGCCGGGACCGCCCGCTGCGCGAGCAGGACGACCCCCACGAAGCTGACCGCCCCCGCCAGCACCGCCGGCTCCAGCTGCCCCGCCGAGGAGAACAGCACGAGGGCGGCCCCCGCGGGGAGCGCCAGCAGCAGGCCGGCGACCAGGCGCAGCACACCGCCGCGCGAACGCACCGGGACGGCGGCCAGGGGGCGCAGCGCCGCCAGGGGGGCGACGCGGGTCGCCGCGCGCGCCGGCGCCAGCGCCGAGAGCACCGTGACGACGGTGCCCAGCACCACGCCGGCCACCAGCGGCAGCACCGGCACGACGAGGGTGTCCAGCGGGATCGGCGAGTCCGCGTCCGAGGCCACGGCCGAGACCACGGCGGCCAGCCCCACCCCGGCACCCGCGCCGGCCAGCGAGGCCAGCAGGCCGACGGCCGCGGCCTCCACCAGCACCCCGCGCGCCGCCTGGCCGCGGGTGGCGCCCACGCAGCGCAGCAGCGCCAGCTCCCTGGTGCGCTGCGCCAGCAGCACGGCGAAGGTGTTGGCGATGACGAGGCCGGCCACCAGGACGGCCACCGCGCCGAACACCAGCAGCACCGCGGTCAGCGCCGCCGCGTCACCGGTGAACGACGAGGCGACGTCCTCGGCGGCCTCCTCGCCGGTGCGCACGACCAGCTCGCCCGCCGCGGCGGCGGGCACCGCGCCGGCGACCCGGCTGGTCAGCTCGCCGCCGTCCGCGCCGGGTGCGGCCGCCACGCGCAGGCGCGAGGGGTCCTGCGCGCCCCAGGCGCGCAGCTGCTCACCGGTGGCGAACACGCGCCCGTACAGCCCCGCCGTGGGGTCGCCCGCCAGGTCCACCAGGCCGACGACCCGCGCCTCGGAGGTGACCTCCTCGGTGCCGTCCTCGCCCGTCCACCGGGTCACCTCCAGGACGTCGCCCACCGCGGCGTCGAGGCGGTCGCTGACGGCCACCTCGCCGGGGGCCTGCGGCAGGCGGCCGGCGCTGGTGCGCTCCCAGCGCAGCGGGCCGGGTTCCGTGACCGCCTGGGCCTGCGCGTAGGAGGAGCCGGTGCGCCCGGGCAGCAGCACCTGCACGCCCGTCTCCCGGTCCGTGGAGACCTGCGCGACGCCCGGCAGGGTCCGCACCCGTTCCGCGGCACCGGCCAGCGCCGCACCCGCGGCCGCGGGGTCGGCGTCCTCCGGCGCGGTCACGACCGCGGCGCTCGCGACGAACGGGGCGCCGACGGCCTTCAGCAGGCTGGCGCTCGCGGAGGAGTTCAGGACGAGGGTCGCCACGACGAACGCGACGGCGATGACGACGGCGAGGCAGGAGGCCAGGACGCGACCGACGTGGGCGCGCAACTGGGCCAGTGTGGTCCGCAGCACGGTTCAGGCCCCCAGGGTGCGCAGGGCGTCGAGGACGTCGTCGGGCGTGGGGGAGACCAGCCCGCCCGCCAGGTGCCCGTCGGCGAGGAGGACGACGCGGTCGGCGTAGGAGGCGGCCACCGGGTCGTGGGTCACCATCACCACGGTCTGACCGAACTCGCGCACGCTGGAGCGCAGCAGTCCGAGCACCTCCGCGCCGGAGCGCGAGTCGAGGTTCCCGGTGGGTTCGTCGGCGAACACGACGTCGGGGCGCGGCAGCAGCGCCCGGCCCACGGCGACGCGCTGCTGCTGCCCGCCGGACAGCTCCGACGGCTTGTGCCGCAACCGGTCCACCAGGCCCAGGCGGTCCACCACCTCGTCGTGCCACGCCCGGTCCGGTGAGCGGCCCGCCAGCTGCAACGGCAGCACCAGGTTCTCCCCGGCCGTCAGGACCGGCAGCAGGTTGAAGGACTGGAACACGAAACCGATCCGGTCGCGGCGCAACCGGGTCAGCTCCGCGTCGCGCAGCGCGGTGAGCTCGGTGCCGCCGAGGAACACCTGCCCGGCGCTGGCGGTGTCCAGGCCCGCCAGGCAGTGCATGAGCGTGGACTTGCCGGAACCGGACGGGCCCATGATGGCCGTGAACTCCCCCCGGGAGAACTCCACGTCCACACCGGCCAGGGCGTGCACGACGGCGTCGCCGCGACCGTACGTCTTGCGCAGGCCCACGGCGCGCACCGCCGGTTCCGTAGCCTGCAGCACGTCCGCGTACCGGGTGGTGTGCGGTTCTGGCACGGGTCTCTCCTCGCTCCTGGGGGTTCGCCGGCACCGCCGGCGTCGAACCCCTCGACCGTAGGGAGACCGGCCCTCCCGGCGCGTCGGGCGCGGAGACGATCCCGCGGCGCCCCGCGGGTCGGACCGGCGGTGGACGCGGCGGGCGCGCGTCATCCCCCGGGTGGAGGCCCGGGGTTCAGCGCGCGTCGCGCAGCACGTCGCCGGGCTGCACCATCCCGGCGGTGTAGGCCAGCACCACGGCCTGCACGCGGTCGCGCGATCCCGTCTTGGCCAGCACCCGCCCCACGTGCGTCTTCACGGTCGCCTCCGAGACGAAGAACCGGGCCGCGATCTCGGAGTTCGTCAGCCCGTGCGCCATGCACTCCAGCACCTCCCGCTCGCGGGGGGTGAGGTCCTGCGGCAGGCCCTTCGGCGCGGCGGGGGTCGCGGCGCCCTGGCGCAGCATCGGGCCGACGTGCTGCAGCAGGCGGCGCGTGGAGCTGGCCGCGATGACGGCGTCCCCGGCGTGCACGGTGCGCACCGCGGCCAGCATCTCCTCCGGCGGTGCGTCCTTGAGCAGGAAACCGCTGGCGCCGGCGCCGATGGCGGCCACCACGTACTCGTCGAGGTCGAACGTGGTCAGCACCACCACCTTCGGCGGCTCCACCCCTTCCGGTCGCGGCGCCGAGGTGATGCGGCGGGTGGCCTCGATGCCGTCCACGCCGGGCATGCGCACGTCCATGAGGACCACGTCGCACGGCGTGCTCCCGACCAGGTCCACCGCGGCCAGCCCGTCGGACGCCTCGCCGACGACCTCCAGGTCCGGCTGGGAGTCGATGACCATGCGGAAACCCGCGCGGACGAGCTGCTGGTCGTCGACGAGGACGACGCGGACGGCGGGCACGGGGACCTCCGGGGGTCGAGCGGGACACGGGCGGGTGCGCCCCTGCGGTCAGGGTGCGTGGGGCAGCGTGGCACGCACGCAGAACCCGCCGCCCGGCCGCGGCCCGGCGGTGACCGAGCCGCCGTGCAGGCGGGCGCGCTCGGCCATGCCGCGCAGCCCCTGCCCGCCGGCACCGGGGTCCTGCACGAGGGCGGAGGCGCCGCGGCCGTCGTCGTCGACGCCCAGGCGCAGGGCGTCGGCGTCCCAGCGCACCTGCACGCGCGCCCGGGCGGCGGGGCCGGCGTGCTTGAGCACGTTCGTCAGCGACTCCTGCACGATGCGGTAGGCGGTCAGCCCGACCGCCGGCGGCACGTCGCGCGGTTCGCCCGACACCTCCAGGGTCACGTCCAGGCCGCTGGCGCGCACCTGCTCCACCAGGTCGGCCACCTGCGCCGCGTCGGGCTGGGGTGCGCGCTCGTCGCCGGGGCCCTGGCGCAGGACGCCCAGCAGGTTGCGCATGTCCGCCAGCGCCTGGCGGCCCGTGGCGGAGATGGTGCCCAGCGCCGCCGCCGCCGCCGCCGGGTTCGCGTCCGCGGCGTACCGGCCGCCGTCGGCCTGCGCGATGATCACCGACAGGGAGTGCGCCACGACGTCGTGCATCTCGCGGGCGATGCGCTGGCGCTCGGCGGTGGCCGCCAGCCGGGACTCGTTCTCCCGCTCGACCTCCAGCAGGCGCGCCCGCTCCACCAGGGCCATCTCGTTCTCCCGGGAGGCGCGCCGCAACCGGCCCAGCAGCCAGGTCGCCACGACCAGGACGGCGATGAACAGCGCGGCGGCGATCGTGTTGAGCAGGTCCACCGAGGGGAGCACGTAGCGGACCGGAGCCACCAGCGCGCCGAACAGCCCGAGCAGCAGCCCGCCGCGCGAGGCCCACGGCGCGGCGTAGGCGGCCAGCGAGTACAGGGCGATCAGCACCGCGACGTTCGCGACCTGCGGGTCGGGCGCCAGCGCCGGTTGCAGCAGCCCGCCCGCGGCCACGAGGCCGCCGCTGAGCTCCGGGCGCACGCGCCGCAGCGCCAGCGGCAGGCACATCACCGCGCTGACGAGGACGGCGCCCCGGCCGGTGGCCGTGGCGGTGGCGACGCACACGAAGGTCAGGGTCAGCGCGCCCAGCACGTCCAGCAGCAGCACGTGGACGCGGGGCCAGGCCACGAGCCTGTCGAACACGTTCTGCTTCTGCACCGCACGAGGGTAGGCACGGCTCGGCCCGCGGGTCGTCAGCCCGCGGGCGCACCCGCGGTCTCCTCCCGCAGTCGGAGGAGGCCGTCCGCCGGCTGAGACGACGGTCCCGGATGCTGGACGCGGCGCCCGTCCGCCCCGGTAGCCTCACCGCCATGGCGGACACCCTGCGGATCGCGGTCATCCCCGGCGACGGCATCGGCCAGGAGGTGACGGCCGAGGCGCTGAAGGTCCTCGGGGCCGTCCTCGACGGCTCCGGCGCGACGGTCGAGACCACCGAGTACGACCTCGGCGCCCGCCTGTACCACCGCACCGGCGAGACGCTGCCGGACTGCGTGCTCGAGGAGGTCCGCGGCCACGACGCGATCCTGCTCGGCGCCGTCGGCGACCCGGGCGTGCCCAGCGGCGTGCTCGAGCGCGGCCTGCTGCTGAAGCTGCGCTTCGCGCTGGACCACTACGTGAACCTGCGCCCCTCCAAGCTCTACCCGGGCGTGCCCACCCCGCTGGCCGAGCCCGGCGAGGTGGACTTCGTCGTCGTGCGCGAGGGCACCGAGGGCCCCTACGTCGGCAACGGCGGGGCGCTGCGGGTCGGCACCCCCCACGAGATCGCCACCGAGGTCAGCGTCAACACCGCCTTCGGCGTCGAGCGGGTCGTGCGCGACGCCTTCGCCCGCGCCGCCGCCCGCCCGCGCAAGAAGCTCACCCTCGTGCACAAGCACAACGTCCTCGTGCACGCCGGGCACCTGTGGCGGCGCACCGTGGAGGCCGTGGGTGCGGAGTTCCCCGACGTCGCCGTGGACTACCTGCACGTCGACGCCGCCACGATCTTCCTGGTCACCGACCCGGCCCGCTTCGACGTGGTCGTCACCGACAACCTCTTCGGCGACATCCTCACCGACCTGGCCGCGGCGGTCACCGGCGGCATCGGCCTGGCCGCCTCCGGCAACGTCAACCCCGACCGCACCGCCCCGAGCATGTTCGAGCCCGTGCACGGCTCCGCCCCCGACATCGCCGGGAAGCAGCTGGCCGACCCCACCGCCGCCGTGCTCAGCGTCGCGCTGATGCTCGAGCACCTGGGCCTCGCCGACGCCGCCGCCCGCGTGGACGCCGCCGTCACCGCCGACCTCGCCCGCCGCGCCTCCGGCGAGGTCGCGGCCCCGCGCAGCACCGCCGCCACCGGTGACGCCCTCGCGGCGCTCGCCGCCGGCTGAGCCGCGCTCCCCGCGTCCCCCGGCCGCCGTGCCGGGGGCTACCGTCGTCAGCACCGATCCACCCCTGTGAGGAGCCACGCGTGAGCACCACCGCGACCGAGACCCCGATGAGCTTCCCCGTTCACGCCTCGGCCGTACCGGTGAGCGCCGAGCGGCGCGCGGAGATCCTCGCCGACCCCGGGTTCGGCAAGCACTTCACCGACCACATGGCGATCGCCACCTGGACGCGGGGCACCGGCTGGCACGACGCGGCCGTGGTGCCCTACGGCCCCCTGCAGCTGGACCCGGCCGCGGCCGTCCTGCACTACGCGCAGGAGGTCTTCGAGGGCATGAAGGCCTACCGGCACGCCGACGGCAGCGTCTGGTCGTTCCGGCCCGAGGCCAACGCGGCCCGCCTCGCCCGCTCCGCGCGGCGCCTGGCGCTGCCCGAGGTGCCCGAGCAGATGTTCCTCGAGGCCGTCACCCAGCTCGTGCGCACCGACGAGGCGTGGGTGCCCAGCGGCGGGGAGTCCTCGCTGTACCTGCGCCCCTTCATGGTCGCCACCGAGGCGTTCCTCGGGGTGCGCTCGGCGAACGAGGTGCGGTTCCTCGTCATCGCCTCCCCGGCCGGCAACTACTTCAGCGGCGGCGTGAAGCCCGTCTCCATCTGGCTCTCGCAGGACTACACCCGGGCGGCGTTCGGCGGCACCGGCTCGGCCAAGTGCGGCGGCAACTACGCCGCCAGCCTCGTCGCGCAGGAGGAGGCGCAGGCCAACGGCTGCGACCAGGTCTGCTTCCTCGACGCCGGTGAGCGCCGGTACGTCGAGGAGCTCGGCGGGATGAACCTCTACTTCGTCCACGACGACGGCTCCATCGTCACCCCCGAGCTGACCGGCACCATCCTGGAGGGCATCACCCGCGCCTCCATCCTGGAGCTCGCGAAGGACGCCGGGCACGAGGTGAGCGAGCGGCGGGTCAGCATCGACGAGTGGCGCCAGGGCGTCCAGTCCGGTCGCATCACCGAGGTGTTCGCCTGCGGCACCGCGGCCGTCGTCACCCCCGTCGGCCGCCTCGTCTCGCGCGACGGCGAGCTCGTGCACGGCACCGGCGGCCCGGGCGAGGTCACCACCGCCGTCCGCCAGCGGCTGCTGGACGTGCAGTACGGCCGCGCCGAGGACCCGCACGGCTGGATGCACCGCCTGGTGTGAGCCGCGCACCCCCCCGGGGGACCTAGGTCCCTCAGGGCGCGCGAGGACGGGTCGATGCACCAGGTGTGATCTCCTCCCTCCGCGACCTGCGCGTCGCTACGAAGCTGTTCGCCGGTTTCGGCGTCGTCTGCCTGCTGCTCGCCGCGATCGTCGGGGTCGGCATCACCAAGCTCGGCGCCTCGCAGCGCACGCTCGCCTCCATGGCGGACGACGGCCTGGCGTCGGTGAAGACCATCGAGCAGGTCCAGAGCGCTGCGCTGCAGCTGCGGGTGGATCTGGCCAACCTCGTCATGGTGAAGGGGCAGGACCAGGTCGCCGCCGTCCTGGACCAGATCGACGCCCACGACGCGGTCTTCGACGATGCGTGGGCGGCGTACCAGGGCAGCCGCCCGTCCGCCCCCGCCGCCGAGCGGGAGGCGTACGAGGCGCTGATCGAGCAGTACCGGCAGATGCGCCCGCCGCTGTTCGCCCTCGCCCAGGCGGGGGACAGCGAGGCTTTCATCGCACTGCGCAGCCAGACCACGCTGCCGCTGTTCAAGGAGATGGACGCCGCGCGCGCCGCACTGGCGCAGGCGGAGTCGCAGGCGGCGCTGGACATCGCCGAGCAGGGTTCGGCGGCCTACCACGCCGCCGTCGTGCTGTTCCTCGTGGTGGGTGCTGCCGCGGTGGCGTTCGCGATCGCGATCGCGGTGGTCATCTCCCGCTCGGTGGCGCGCCCCCTGGCCCGCACCCTGGACGTGGTGCAGGGCCTGGCAGGCGGCCGCCTGGACCAGCGCGTCGGTTACGCCGCGAACGACGAGGTCGGCCGGCTCGCCGGCGCCGTGGACACCACCATGGACACCCTGACGGCCACGATGCGCCGCATCGGCGGGGCGTCGCAGAGCCTGGCGGCCTCCAGCGAGGAGCTGAGCGCCGTGGCGACCCAGCTGTCCAGCGGTGCCACGCAGACGGGTGGTCAGTCGCAGGTCGTCTCCGCGGCCACCGAGGAGATCTCCGCCTCGATCGGGACGGTCGCCGCCGCCGGTGAGCAGATGACCGCCGCGATCCGGGAGATCTCCACCTCCACCGCGCAGGCCTCCGAGGTCGCCTCCGCCGCCGTGACCAACGCCGGCGAGGCCTCCGCGATCCTGGAGCGGCTGTCCGCCTCCTCCCGCGAGATCGGTGACGTCGTCAAGCTCATCACCTCCATCGCCGAGCAGACGAACCTCCTGGCGTTGAACGCCACCATCGAGGCCGCCCGCGCCGGAGAGATGGGCAAGGGCTTCGCGGTGGTCGCCGGCGAGGTCAAGGAGCTGGCGCAGCAGACCGCGCGGGCGACGGAGGAGATCACCGGGCGGGTCAGCGCCACCCAGGCGGACGCCTCGGCGGCGGCGGGGGCGATCGGGCAGATCACCGAGGTCATCGCCCGCATCGACGCGTTGCAGGCCACCATCGCCGCGGCGGTGGAGGAGCAGTCCGCCACCACGTCCGAGATGGTGCGCAACGTCGCGGAGGTCTCCACCGGCAGCCGGGAGATCGCGGTGAACATCTCCGGCATCGCCGCGGCCGCGGAGCAGACCACGGCCGGGGCGGGGCAGACCGCCACCACCGCCGGCGAGGTGTCCCGCGCCGCCGCCGAGCTCAACGACCTGGTGGCCACCTTCACCCTGCCGCGCGCCTGACCCGCTGCGCCCGATCCGCTTGCCCCCGCAGGCCCTCCCCACGTCCGTGGCCTCACGGTCCCGGGGGCGGCGGATCAGCGCGAGAGGTGGGCCCTCCCGAGGGGTCGCCGGCGGTCAGCTCCGCGCTCCGGCGTGGCGGCGGAACAGGGCGAGCATGTCGCCGAACAGCAGCGAGGTGTCCACGCGCGTGCACGTGCGCGTCATCCCGTCGGCTCCTTCGGCCCAGGTGCTCGATCCCGTTCCCAGTGCGGTTCCGATGAGCGGGCAGCTGTCACCCAGGGGCCACACGGCGTCGACCTCGAAACCCTCGGGAAGGGGGAGCTCCACGAACCGGCGCCACAGCCAGGCACCGAGGTCCCCGCAGCCCTCGAACGCGTCCTGCAACTGGGCCACGCTCCACGCGCACTGCCGGTAGGTCTCCACCGGGAACTGCCGGCGCCGCAGGCCGGCGGTGGCGAGGACCTGGGCAGCGGCGTCGGGGTCGGTGTCCCGGTTGTACTCGGGGCCCGCGCCGAGGGCGCCCCCGACCCAGGACAGCATCATCCGCTCGGCGATGCCGGGATCGCGGTGCAGCGCGGCGGCGACGTTGGTCAACGGACCGGCGCACACCACCACGAGGGGCAGCGGGTCGTCGCGACGCGCGGCACGCACGATCGCGTCGGCAGCGTCGTTCGGAGCGTCGCGGCCGTCGTCGGGCACGTCCACGCCCGCGTGCACGGGAGGGCGCTCGGCTCCGCCGATCAGCTCGACCAGTTCGGTGGCCAGTGCCGCACCGGTCGCTGCACCACCCTGCGGCGGTCCGAAGACCGGTGAGAGCAGGGAACTGGTGACCGCCTCGACGCGGTGCCCGGGGGAGAGCAGGTGGTGGGCGAGGGCGACCAGGCCGTCGGGGTCGCCGGCCCAGTCGTTGTCGATGACCACGCGGCAGCGGCGGGCGATGCGCCACGGTTCGGCGGGCATCAGCGGACGCCTCCCGTGCTGGGGACCGCGCGCAGTCGCACGGCGATGTGGGGCCGACCGGGCAGGTCGACGACGAACCTGCCCGAACGGGTGCCCGGCAGCGTCTCGACGGTCGTGTTCCAGGTGTCGATGACGTCGACCTCCCACCGGACGGCCGGGTCGAGGAAGAAGCGCCGGAACCGCGGTCGGTGGATGCCGAAGTAGACGAGGTGGTACTCCTCCGGTACGCCCGCAGCCACGGCGTCCCACGCCAGGGGCAGCGGTTCCAGCACACCGCCGGGCGCCTCGTGGATGATCGAGGCGAGGAAGGCGATGCGTGCCGGGCTCGTGCCGTGCAGCGCACCGCCCTTGGCCCACCAGAGCACGTCGTCGGGGTCGAGGTAGGTCTCGCCGTGACCGACGTAGCCGCCGCGCAGGGCGCCCTCCCAGAACCGGCGGGTCATCTCCTCACCGGTGATGTCGCCCCAGCCCTGGTCGATGTCGCCCTCGTAGGCGCACTCGTCCACGACGACCGGTTTGCCCCAGGTCGCGCGCCATTCCGTGGTGTTCTCCGCGGTCCGGTAGACGTCGGTGCGCTGCATGCTCACGTGCGTGATCCAGGGCCGGGAGTGGTCGTAGACCTCGCGGCAGTTGTGGATGGAGCGCAGGTGGTCGGTGGCGTCCCAGCGGCGGATGATCGTCGCCCAGCGTTCCCAGTCGTCCTCGGTCTTGGTGTGCAGCAGGTCGAACTCGTTGGCCAGCGACCACCAGACGTTGCGGAAGGACGAGAGCCGAGCCACGGCGTAGCGCACGTAGCGGTCGTCGGTGGCGCTGTCCATGGTGGAGAAGCCCCAGCGGTCGTAGGCGTGGAAGAGGATGAGGTCCGCTTCGACGCCCAGCGCCTCGAGCTGGTCGATGCGCTGCTCCAGGTGCGCCCAGTAGGTGCTGTCGAACCGCGTGGGGTCCCAGCCGCCGCCCTCACTGCGGGCGAAGGGGTAGCGGGCCGGCTCGTCGGTGTTGAAGGTGTACGACTTCGGGAAGAGGCACATGCGCACCTTGTTGAACGGTGAGGTGGCGAGCGTGCGCAGCGTCAGCTCCTGCAGCTGCTCGTCCTGGTGCGTCCACGCGTAGCAGGTGGTGCCGATGGGCAGGTACCTGCTGCCGTCGGCGTAGCGGAAGTGGTGCTGATCGGCCACACGCACCGGCCCACGGCCCGAGCCCGGGTGAACCTGCAGCTGGCCCTGGATGCCGTCGAGGGAGCGGGCGTTGCTGGTCGTCTCGAAGCGCCACGGCCCGGCGCTCGGGGGCAGGAAGCGGATCAGGTAGCGGCCGTCGCCGTCGTAGAAGCCCAGGACGTCGTAGCTGGTGCCTCCGGGTCCGAAGAAGCGGGCCGTCAGCTCCACGTCGGTGTAGGGGTTGCCGTGGGAGGGGCCTCGCAGCTCCACCTCGAAGCGCTGCCAGACCTCGACCTCGGCGGGGGCGCTCACCGCTGCCGAACCGGGCACCACCTCGGCGCTCTCGTACGCCCGGCTGGGAGCGGCGACCGGTGCCTGCGGGGTGCCCGTGCTGCCGGTCCCCACCGCGGTCAGGTCGTGCAGCTCGTGCAGGACCTGCCGGCGCACCTCCTCGGTGAGGCCCTCCTCGGTCGCCAGCACCAGTCCGAGCGGGTACTGCTGGTACGTGTGCAGCAGCGGTGACTCGACGACGGTGGGCGCCAGCCGGCGCAGCACCTCGGCGCCGGCGGGCGAGCGCAGGACCTCGAGCAGGGGGGTGTCGCGGTCGAAGGAGTTGGCGGTGTGGAGCACGGATCGGCCTCTCTAGGAGCCCGGGCGGTCACCGGGCGGGACCGAGCGGGCAGTGGTGTCGAGCGGGGGAGGTGGGCGCAGGGGGTCAGCTTCCGGGCCGGGTGCAGATGTACACGCGCGGTTCGCCCCCGGCATCGGGGACGGGTGCGTCGACGGACTCCCGCACTCCCTCCGACACGACCTTCCCTGTGCGCGGGTCCACCACCCGGTAGGCCAGGGGGATCGGGCGGCCGTCGAGGACGCGCAGGTCACCGCCCTCGGCGAGGTAGGTGATGAACAGGACGTCCGGCACCAGCAGGCCGCGCGGGTGCAGGGTGTGCGTCCAGTCCGGGCGGGCGCCGGTCAGCGGCAGCCCGTCGAGGATCTTCCCGACGAGGCCGACGTAGTCGGAGCCCTCGAAGTCCAGCGCCTCGCGCCAGCCGGCGCCGGGAGCGGCGAAGAAGTCGGAGTGGCCGGGCTCATCGGGGTGCAGCTTCCACTGCCACAGGCTGCCGGCGCCGTAGACGACACCCATGGTGCCGCCGGCGCACAGGTTGGCCCAGGCCTCGTGGCCCTGCCACCAACCCGCGGCGCGGCCGGTGCGGCCGGTGTTCTCGTAGCTGGGTTCGCCGTTGGCCACGCCCTTCAGGGGAGTGTTGCGGGCCATGTCGGCGACGCGCTCGGGGAAGTGCTCGCCGCTGTGCCCGGTCTGGCACCACTGGAAGTCCAGCCAGTCGGCGTCCTGGTGGGCACGGTTGGTCGCGTGCGGGCGGTAGTGGATGCCGGTGGGCTGGGCGTAGGCGTCCCAGGCGTGCACCTCGGCGCCACCGGCGGCGATCTGCGGCTCCTCGCCGGAACCGTCGGCACCCACCAGCCACACCGCGGGGCGCGCGCCGTAGCGGGCGACGAGGTAGCGGCAGTACCGGGCGTACTCCTCCGGCGGCACGACCGGGCCCGCGGTCCCCAGCCCCTTCCAGCCGAACCCCTGGAACACCGGCTGCAGCACCGGCACGACGTCGTGCTCGGCGAGGACGTCGAGCAGGGTGTCCAGGTAGCGGAAGTACTCCACGTCGATCTCGCGCAGCCTCCCCTGCGGCAGGTCGTGGAAGGCGACGCCGAAACCCTCGTCGGCCGTGCGGTCCTGCGGGCCCTCGGCGCCCATGTCGGGCTGCACGCTCATCAGCAGCGCGGCGTTGAAGCCCTTGGCGGCGCGGTCGGCGGCGTAGGTGCGCACCTGCTCGGGGGTGGCCCGCCACGGCAGGCCCCACGCGGTGTCGCCGACGAGCAGGGCCGGGGTGCCGTCGGCGTGCTGCAGGGTCAGCCCGTCGGGTGCCATCCGCCAGAACCCGCGACGCTCGAAGAGCCGCTCCGGCGGTTCCGCGGGAGCCTGCACGTCGATGGTGCCCTCCTGCCCGGCCAGTCCGCCGTCCTCGACGGAGGCGCCGCTGCGCCAGCGCCAGGTGCCCGAGGGCAGCGGCGAGGCGAAGCGCACCCGCCAGGTGGACCCGCCGTCGAAGAACGCGGGCCGGCGCAGGACCTCGCCGCAGTCGTGGGTGAAGTCCGCCCAGACCTCCACCGCGCCGTAGGGGTCGGCGTGCTGCGAGTCCGCGGTGAGGGTGAGCTCGACCTGCCGCCACGGCGCGGCGGTCGAGACGACGCCGGAGGTGTCGGCGAGAGTCATGCGGAGGCCTCCTGGATGACGGTGTCGGGGGTCGGCCGAGGACCGACCGCGGCGCGGGTCAGCCCTTGACCGCGCCGGCGAAGGCGCCCTGGACGAAGTAGCGCTGGAAGAGCAGGTAGACGATGAGCACGGGGATCGCCGACATGAAGATGAAGGCGTTCAGCGCGCCGTAGTCCGTGGAGTGCTGGCTGCTGAAGCCCTGCACGGCCAGCGGGATCGTCCAGTGGTCCTGGCTCTGCAGCAGCGTCGTGGCGATCGCGTACTCGTTCCAGGTGGCCACGAAGTCCAGGATGAACAGCGCGGCCAGCGCCGGTTTGGCCAGCGGCAGGCAGATCTGCCAGAAGATGCGGAACGTGGAGGCGCCGTCCACGCGGGCGGACTCCTCCAGCTCATCGGGGATGGCGCGGAAGAAGCCGTACAGCATGAAGATCTGGTACGGGATGCCGAAGGCCAGGTAGGGCAGGACCAGCCCGGCGCGCGAGTCCAGCAGGTCCAGGCTCAGCATGGTGTTGAACAGCGGACCCAGCCCGATCTGGATCGGGACCATGGACCCGACGGCGAAGACGCACAGGAGCACGCGGTGCCAGCGGAAGCGCAGCCGGCCCAGGGCGAAGGCGGCCGCCGCGGCCAGCAGGATGCCCAGGGGGACCTTCACCACGGCGATGAGCAGGCTGTTCGCGCCGGTCACCCACAGGTCACCGGTCTCGACCGCGTCGGCGTAGTTGGTCCAGGCCCACTCGGTGGGCAGCGCCCACGTGGGCAGGGAACTGACGTCGGCCCGGCTCTTGACCGAGGTGAGGAACATGAAGATGAACGGCAGCGCCCAGACGGCCGCGCTGATCAGCAGGGAGATCCACAGCCCGACGGTGACGTAGTCGGTGTGGCGGCGCCGGCGCACGCCCTCGCCGGCGAGGGCGGCGGGGACACCGGTGGCGAGCCGGGTGGGGGTGTTGGTCGGCATCAGTGCTCCTCGCCCTTCATCGACCAGATCATGTACGGGACCACCAGGCACAGCGAGAGCAGCAGCAGGACCGTGGCCACCGCGCCGCCCATGCCGAAGGAGTGGTTGGAGAAGGACTGCGTGTACGACCACAGGGCCAGGACCTGCGTGGACTGCGCAGGCCCACCACCGGTCATGCCGACGATGAGGTCGAAGACCTTCAGGGAGTTGATGATGGTGAGGATGACGACGACGACGGTGGTCGGGCGCAGCGCCGGCAGGGTCACGGCCTTGAAGACCTGCCAGCGTCCGGCACCGTCGACCTTCGCGGCGTCGATGAGTTCCTGCGGCACCTGCTGCAGGCCGGCGAGGAAGAGGACCATGGTGAACCCGACGCCCTGCCAGACGGCGGCGACGAACACCGAGTACAGCGCGATGTCGGGGTCGCCCAGCCACTGCTGAGTCCACGAGCCCAGGCCGACGCCTTCGAGGATCTGGTTCACCGCGCCGAGGGTGGGGTTGTAGATCCAGCGCCACATCGCCGCCACGGTGATGGACGCGAACACGGCTGGGATGTAGAACACCGCACGGAAGACGTTGCGTCCGGCCATCTTCTGGTTCAGTGCCAGCGCGAGGACCAGACTGAGCGTCATCGGCACCAGCAGCGAGAGCACGACCCAGATGATGGAGTTCTTCAGCGATGTCCAGAACACCGGGTCCGCGGTGAGCATGCGCTCGTAGTTGCTCAGGCCGACGAACTCCGGGTCCTCGCTCCGGAAGCCCGACCACTCGTAGAACGAGAGCCGCACCGCGTCGAGCATCGGGTAGGCCAGGAACCACACGTACAGCACGGCGGCCGGCAGCAGGTACGGCAGCGCCCGCAGGAATCGGCGGTCGCGCCTGCGCTTGGCCGGCTGCGCGCTGCGCGTGCCGACCGGGTCGAGAACGGTCATGTCAGGCTCCCTCGGGGCGGCGGGGGTGGGGGTGGGGGCGAGTGCAGGGCTCGCCCCCACCCGTCGCGATCACTCGTTGGCGTCGAGGAACTGCTGGAACTGCTCACCGGCATCCTCGGGAGCGATGTCCCCGGTGAGGACGGAGTTCTGGATGCGCCAGTACTCGGTGGTCGCCGCGAGGTCCAGGTTCTGGTCGTTGTTCATGTACAGACCCTCGGCGGACTCGAAGATCGGCGGCCACAGCTCGTGCAGCGGGTTGTCCGTGGCCGGCGCCACCTCGGTGTTCACCGACATCGGCGAGAACGCTCCGACGACTTCCTCCTGCACCTCGGCGCTGGTGGCGTAGTCCAGGAAGTCGAGCGCCAGCTCGGGCTGCTCCGTGGCGGTGTTGACGTAGAAGCCCTCGGTGAAGCCGTAGATGCGGTTCGTGCCCGTGGGGAAGGGGAAGATGCCGACGTTGGCGGGATCCATGCCGTTCTCGACGACGTTCGCGTCGAACCAGCTGCCTTCCAAGGCCATGGCAGCGTCACCGGAGTAGAAGAGCTGGCTGGAGTCGTCGTTGCTGATCCCCATGAAGCCTTCGTTGATGTACTTCTCGCCCCAGGTCTTCAGCTCGGTGAAGGCCTCGGTGACGCACGGCTGATCGGCCCAGCTCGCCTCGCCGGTGTTCAGCGCGTCAGCGGTCTCCGCTCCGCACTTGGTCTCGATGAGGGAGTCCAGCAGGCGCATGACGTGCCAGTTGACCGTTCCGCCGAACTCGATGGGGGTGATCCCCGCGGCGACGAGCTTGTCGGCCGCGGCCACGAGCTCCTCGTAGGTGGTCGGCTCGGAGGTGATACCCGCCTGCTCGAAGAGCTCCTTGTTGTAGAAGATGCCCTCGCCCTGCACCGTCCACGGCACACCGTGGTAACCGCCGTACCGGGTGACGCTGGACAGCGCCGCCTCGCTGAACCGGTCCGTCCAGCCCCTCTGCTCGTAAGCCTCGGTCAGGTCCATGCTCAGCCCGGCGTCGATGAGCTCGCCGCCGAGGCCGGGACCCATCCAGTACCAGTAGATGTCCGGGCCGGACTCGGTGCCGGCGACCTGCCGCAAGGCTTCCTTGTGGGCGTCGGTGGCGCGTTCCTCCACCTCCACGTTCACGCCCGGGTTGGCCTCCTCGAAGCCCTCGACCACCGTCTCCACAGCTTCCTTCTGGGTGGGCTCCAGGGTGAGCATCCAGACCGTCAGCTCGGTCTCGCCGTCGCTGCCACTGCCGGACGACCCGCAGCTCGCCAGCACACCGGTCACGGCCACCGCGGCCACCGTCCTCGCGAGCGTTCGCCTTCCCAGCACCTTTGCCTCCATAGCGTTCGATCGTGGTCGCCTGCCGGGGACGGCAGGGTGGCGGTTCCCGCCCGTACAGCTGTTGGTGAACCCCGTGGTCGATCCACGGGTGTCGTCGTCGACCGGTGCGCTCGTGCACCGGCCGGCGACGCTCGTGCAGGTCGCCCGGCGTGCGGGTTCAGCGACGGACGGCGTCGATCTTGAGCATCCGGGCGATGACGGTGTCGAGCTCGTCGTCGCGGAAGATCTTCTTCCAGTCGTCCTTGACGATGGACTCGCGCCCGTAGTCCATGGCGATGTGGCAGGCCTCGGAGAACGGGTTGGAGCCGCGCAGCGCGTTCGTCAGGGCGATGCCGACGTGGCCCCACAGCATCGCGCGGGCGGCTTCGGCGGGCACGCCCACGGTGTTCACCGTCTCGTCCAGCGCTTCCTTGAGCAGGGCGCCGATCATGCAGGCGATGGTCTCCACCAGGGTGGGCTCCAGGACGGCGAGCTGCTTCACGCTGACCCAGTGCACCTGGATGACGGGGGCGTAGATGGTGGTGATGACCTGCTCGGCGACTGCCCGCACACCCTCGTCGTCGATCTGCAGGGCGGCGACGACCTCCTGGGGGGCGGCGATGCCGCCGAAGGTGTCGGCGTACTCCTCGTCCGTGCGCCGCTCGAGGAACACCGAGGGGTGGCACGGGTGCGCCACGGCCTGCGCGACGCCGTCGCGGGAGGCGAGCAGACCGGCGTAGGCGGCGGCCGGGTCCAGCGTCAGCAGGATCGATCCGTCCTTCATGCGCGGCACGAGGTCCTCGGAGACCTTGCCGAGCACGACGTCCGGGACGGCCAGGACCACGACGTCGGCGCCGTCGACGGCCACGTGCGTGTCGACGACCTCGCGGCCGGCGGCGCGGACCCGTTCCTGCCCGGCGGGGGAGTTCTCGGCGTAGCGGACGGTGAAGGCGCTGGTGTCGAGGTTGTTCGACACGCGCATGCCCATCTTGCCGCCGGCGCCGATGACCGCCACGGTCAGGGCGCCGGTGCCGGTGGTCGTGGTGGGTTCAGCCAGGTCGGTCATCGCTGGTGCTCCTCGAGCGGGTTGAGTCGGGGGTCGAGCGGGTCAGGCGGGCGAGGGTGGTGGCCGTCCAGGCGGCCTCGGTGCGGGTGGTGGTCTGCGGATCGCCCTGCCAGGGCAGCCAGTGCTCGGCGATGCGGCTGATCCCGCGGCGCACGGGGTCCACGGCCGCGAAGACGGCGTCGTGGTCGAGCAGGCCTTCGCCCAGCGGCGCTCCGGTGAGGGTGAAGCCCACCCAGCCCTCGGCCCGGGTGAAGGCGAAGTCCTTCACGTGCCAGTTCTTCACGTGGGGAGCGCAGCGGGCGACCACGTCGGCGGGGTTCTCCAGGGCGGCCACGGTGTTGGCCGGGTCCAGGCAGATCCCCAGGTGCTCGCTGCCGAGGGTCTCGACGACGTCCACCAGGGCGGTGGTGGGCACCTGCTCGTAGGTCTCCAGCGCCAGCGTGACGCCGGCGCGGGCGTAGTCGGGCAGGACCTCGCGCAGTCGGCGCTCGGTCTCGCCGCGGTCGGGACGGTCCTCGGGGTCGGCGGGGCCGGCGGTCCACATGCTGCGCACCAGCCGGGCCCCGAGGGTCTCGGCGATCCCGAGGTAGCGGTGCAGGTGCTCCGGGCGGGTTCCGCGGGTGCCGACCTCCAGGGCGAGGCCGAGGTCCTCGGCGGTTCGGCGCAGGCCCGCCAGGCCGGTCCCGTCCAGCAGGTCCAGGCGGGGTTCGTCGCAGAGCTGGAAGACCTCCGCGCCCAGCCCGGCGGCGTCCGCCAGCTGCTCGGCGATGCCCATCGGCTGCTCGACGCGCTGCGAGCCGCGCCAGAAGTACGCGTAGGTCCCCGAGCCCGCACCGGTGCGGGTGGTCCCGCTCGGTGCGGGTGGCGCGGGGGCGCCGGAGGGTGCGGTGTCCACGCTGACTCCCGGGAGGGTCGCCCGGCGGAGTGCCGGAGAGGGGTGGTGCGCGGCCCTGGCCCTGCGGACCCGGCCGACGGCTGCTGCGCCGTGCGAGGAGTCTGCGACACGAGCGCAGAGTGCGTCAACCGGTTGACCAGATAAAGGCCAACCGGTTTGCTGGTGTCTCGGTCGGCGGCAGCGTGGTGCCCCGCCGGGACGCTTCGACGACGAGGACGGGTGAGCATGGGCGAGCGACTTCACGGCAAGCGCGCTCTGGTGACCGGGGCGGCCTCCGGCATAGGGCGGGCAGTGGCCACCCGCTTCGCGGCGGAGGGTGCGCAGGTGGTCTTCGCCGACCGGGACCTGATCGGCGCCGAGCAGGCCGTGCAGGACCTGCCCGGGGCGGTGGCGGTGCGCATGGACGTCACCGACGAGGACAGCGTCCGGGCCGCGTACGAGCAGGTGCTCACCGACGGCGCACCGCTGGACGTGGTCGTCGCCAACGCCGGCGTGCAGCTGTTCGGGCAGGACGCACCGATCGCGGACCTCGACCTGGAGGTGTGGCGCCGCACGATCGAGGTGAACCTCACGGGCACGTTCCTGACCGTCAAGCACGCCGTGCGCGCCATGACCGGGCGCAGCGGCGCGAACAGGGGCGGCTCGATCATCTGCACCGGCAGCCCCACCGGCCTGAACGGTGAAGGACGCGACTTCACCGCCTACTCGTCCTCCAAGGCCGGCGTGCACGGCCTGGTGCGCACGGTCGCCGCCGCCTACGCGCACGAAGGGATCCGGGTCAACACCGTCGTGCCCGGCTACACCGAGACCCCCCTGGTCACGGCCATCTCCGGCGACGAGGCCTCGCGGGCGGCGATCGTCTCGCGCACCCCGCTGGGCCGGGCCGGAACCCCTGCGGACGTGGAGGGGATCATGGTCTACCTCGCCGGCGACGAGGCCTCGTTCGCCACCGGCGCGATCTTCCGCGTCGACGGCGGGATGACCTCCCTGTGAACGCCGGCGATCCCGCAGCGGCCGCCCCGGCGCAGGGTGTGGCGCCGGTCGGCCCGGCCCCGGACGCCTGGTGCGGCGTCTGGCTCGACGACGAACCGGCTGCGCGTCCGCTCGAGGCCGGTCCCTGGTCGCTGACCGTGCGCGGCACCCACCTGGACGACCTCACCCACCGTGGGCGGCAGCTGCTCAGCTCCCTGCGCGTGGTGGTGCGCGACCACGACTGGCGCACCGTGCCCGCCCGGCTGCTCACCTGCGAGGTCACCGTCGACGGTGATCGCCTGCAGGTGGTGATCGAGGCGGAGCACGAGGGCCTGGGAGCGCAGGTGCGCTGGCGGGGCGTGCTCACCGTGGACGGCGAGCGCCTGCTGTTCACCGTCGAGGGCCGTGCCGCGAGCGCGTTCCGGCGCAACCGCACCGGCATCGTCGCGCTGCACCCGCCGCAGGTGGCCGGCACCGCGCTGCGCGTGCTCCACCCGGACGGCACCAGCACCTCCACCGCCTTCCCGGTCGCCATCGCTCCCCACCAGCCCGCCCGGGACGTCGCGGGGTTGGCGTGGAGCGCGGACGGGGCCGAGGCGTCCCTGACCTTCACCGGGGACGTGTTCGAGATGGAGGACCAGCGCAACTGGACCGACGCCTCGTTCAAGACGTACAGCACCCCGCTGGACCTGCCGTTCCCCGTACCCGTGGCGCCCGGCGACCGCTTCACCCAGGCGGTCGAGCTCACCGTCCGCGAGGAGGAGCTCCCGGCGCACGTGCACGAGGCCCCCCGGGTGACCCCGGACGCTGTGGACGCCGTGGAACTCGTGCCGTCCGGCTGCCCGGTCCCCGAGCTGCAGGTCGGGGCCTCCACCGCACCCGGCGCGCTCGAGAACCCCGTGCCGTGGTGGGACGGGCCGGTGCTGGTGGAGCTGGACGCCACCGGCCGCGCCTGGCCCGGCGTGCTGGCGCGCGCCCGCGCCGAGGCCGGTGCCGCGCCCCTGGACGTGCGCATCACCGCGCAGCACCCCGAGCAGCTGGACGCCGTCCTGGAGGCGCTGCGCGGAACCGCCGTCGCCCGCGTCGCCGCCCACGACACCGAGGGGCATACCACCACCGCGCCGCTGTGGGAGCACCTCGTGCGGCGCTCCGGCGACCTGCCGCTCGCGGGGGGCACCAGCGCGCACTTCACCGAGCTGAACCGGCGCCACGGCGACCTGCCGGCGAACCTGCCCGCGCTGACGTTCTCCAGCACCCCGCAGATGCACGACACCGGCCGCCGTCAGCTGCTGCAGTCCGTCGCCGTGCAGCGCCTGACCGCCGAGCAGGCCGTCGTCATCGCCGACGGCCGCCCCGTGCACGTCGGGCCGATCACCCTGCGCCCGCGCTTCAACGCCGTGGCGACCTCACCCCGCGTCCCCGCGGACGCCGACGTCGTCGCCGAAGGCACCGGTGCGCACCACGTGTGGGCGGCGAGCGATCCCCGCCAGGCCGGTCGTGGTTTCGCCGCCTGGATCATCGCGTCGTTCCAGGCCCTGGCGGTGCCGGGGGTCGCCTCCCTCACCTACGCCGAGACGTGGGGGCCGCGCGGGTTCGGGACCCTCGACGGGGCCGCGTACCCCGCCGCGCAGCCGTTGGGGTGGCTGCACGAGCTGCGGGGAGCAGAACTGGTGCACGCACCGCTGGAACCCGGCCGGGGAGTGGTCGCGGCCCGGCGCGAGGGCCGCCTGGTCCTGATCGCCGCCGATCTCACCGGCCGCGGCCAGCAGTTGCGGATCGGGGACGAGCAGGTGCGCGTGGAACCGTGGGGAGTGCTGCGCGTGGAGAGTTCGACCGCCCGCCCGGCCAGCCCGCAGGCCCCGTCCGCTGCGTTAGCGTGACGTCGTGCCGGCCTTTCGAGACGACGACCCCGCCCGGCTGAAGCTGGAGCTGCAAGCCCTGCCGCGTGGATCCGCGGTCGCGGAAGTCGCCCGCCAGATGACCTCGCTCATCGCCCGGGGGCAGTTCCCTCCCGGATCCCGGTTGCCTCCCGAACGCCAGCTGGCCGAGGCCCTCGGTGTCGGGCGTTCGGCCGTGCGCGAGGCGCTGGCGGCGCTGGAGATCCTCGGCCTGGTGCAGGTGCGTCCAGGCTCTGGCACCTACATCCGCGACAGCATGTCCGAACTGCTGCCCACCACGCTCAGCTGGGGGCTGATGCTCTCCGCCGAGCACACCGCGCACCTGTCGGAGGTGCGCAGCGCCCTGGAGGTGCGCGCAGCGTCCCTGGCCGCCGAGCGGATCGACGACGAGGACCTCCAGCGGCTGCGCACGCACCTGGAGGCGATGGAGGCGCACACCACCGACCGGCAAGCCTTCATCGAGGCGGACGCCGGCTTCCACCTGCATCTCGCGCGGGCTGCGGGCAACGAGGTCATGAGCGACCTGCTGCAGACCGTGCGCTCGCTGCTGCGGGTGTGGGTCGAGCGCGGGCTGCGCAACGAGGAGCAGGCGGTCACCGCCTGCCGCGAGCACCGGGCGGTCTACGAGGCGATCGCCGCGCGCGACGCGCAGCAGGCGGCGGTGGCCATGACTGCGCACATGCGCACCGCCGGCGACCGCGTCGAGCACGCCGACACCGCGCCCGCCGAAGCCGGTGCCGCCGCGGTCACCGAGCGGACCGCGTGACGAGGCCACGTGCCGGCCACGCCCGCGGCGGTCGCTGCGCCGTGCTGAGGTCGGTGGAGGGAGTCAGACGTCGGCGGCCTGCGCGGCGGCCTTGAGGACCCCGGCGGCCACTTCGAGGCCCTCCACCCGGCCGAGGGAGACGTCCTCGTGCTCGATGTTCACGATCATCTCCGGGTCCACCTCGTGCAGGGCGGTCAGGAACTGCGCCCAGAAGGCGGTGTCGTGTCCGCGGCCGAGGGCGACGAAGTCCCACGCGGACTCCTTCGGCCACTCGTTGACCCACTCGTCCCCACCCAGGTTCACGCGGTCCTCGCTGGGGTCGAGGCGGCGGAAGCGGTTGTCCAGGACGCCGTAGACGGCTGCGGCGGGGTTGACGCGCACGTCCTTGGCTGCGGCGTGGAAGACCAGCGGACCCAGGTCGCGGACGACGGCGACGGGGTCCATCTGCTGCCAGAACAGGTGCGAGGCGTCCAGCTCGACCCCGACGTTGGTGGCGCCGGTGCGCTCGACGAGCTCGCGGATGCCGGCGGGGTTGAAGACGAGGTTCTGCGGGTGCAGCTCCAGGGCGACCTTGACGTCCAGGTCACGGGCGAGGGCGTCGATCTCGCGCCAGAACGGCGTGGCGATCTCCCACTGGAAGTCCAGGACGTCGAGCGCGCCGGAGTTCCAGGCGTTGACGATCCAGTTGGGCCGGGTGGCGCCCGGCTCGCCGCCGGGCAGACCGGACATCGTCACCACGCGGTGCTGGCCCAGGCGGTTCGCCAGCCGGATCGAGCGGCGAACGTCCTGGGCGTGGGCGTCACCGATGACCCCGTTCGGGTGCAGCGGGTTGCCGTTGCAGTTCAGACCGGCGATCGAGACCCCGGTGCCCTCGAACTGGGCGAGGAAGTCGTCTCGGGCGGCGTCGCTGGTGAGGATGTCGTCGAAGGTGGGGATGTGCACCGGCGGCAGGAACCCGCCGGAGTTCAGCTCGATCCCCTCCAGGCCGAGGCCGGCGATGACCTCGATCGCCTCGGGCGGGGACCGGTCGTGCAGGATCGCGTTGTAGACGCCGAGCTTCACTCTCGTGCTCCTCAGGTTGTGAGTCGATCGGTTCAGGCGACGGGGACGACCCCGCCCTCGGTGCCGGCGGCGCGGGTGACGGCCTCCGGCACGCGCAGGTCGTGCAGGCCGTGCGCCACCACGGGCAGGTCGCCGATCGGGGTGCCGGGCCCGCCGGCGATCTCGTTGAGGAACGCCCGGCGCTGGAAGACGAAGAAGTCGTTCCGCCCGTGCCCGACGCTGGGGAAGTCCATCGCCGGCCCCCCGGCGACGTACGGGTGGGCCGGGCCGCTGAGCACCTGCCGGTAGCCGTAGCGCTCGGCGGCCGCTTCGGCGAAGGGGGCGTGGGCGTCGGCCACCGCCACCAGGCGGATCCCGGGCAGGTCCTCGCCGTGGGGGCCGCCGCTCAGGGTCGAGGCGGTGCGGTAGCCGGCGATGTGCGCACGACCGGCCATGCCGGCGCCGATGACGGCCACACCGATCGAGCGCGGGGGAGCGGAGGTGGCGGGCATCGTGCGTGGGCAGCCTTTCGCGGGGGTGCGCCGGCGCGAGGACGGTGCGCAGGGGGCGGTGAGCGGGAAGCGGCACCGTGCGGACCGCGCTGCTCGAGCGGTCGCGCTCGAGCAGGGCCGACTGGCCCGGTGAGCCCCGCCAGTGGGATCCACAGCCCGCCTAAACCGGTTTTAGGATGTGGCGTCAGCATGGGGGAGCTCGAGCGTCGCTGTCAACCACGTCGACAGCGGGGCACCCGGGGCGGCTGCTTAGATGACTGCGCAGGTCCACGGCGCAGCTCCACGCGAGCAGCTCCGCGGTCACGCACCCTTCTGTGATCGCGCGTCCCTCGGGGAGGGCGGTAGGCGTGAGCGAGAGCGAGACCCGCCCGAGCGGTGGTGTCACCTCACCCCGCCCTGCGCTGCGCCGGCCCACGCTCAAGGACGTCGCCGCCCGGGCGGGGGTGTCCAAGGGCCTGGCCTCCCTGGCGCTGCGGGGAGTGCCGGGTCCGAACCCGCAGACCGCCCGACGCGTGGTGGCCGCTGCCGCCGAGCTGGGCTACCGCGCCGATCGAGCTGCCACTGCGCTGGCGCTGCACCGCAGCCGGCTGCTGGGGGTGACCCTGTCGGTGCGCAACGCCTTCCACGCCGAGATGGTCGAGGCGATCCAGGAGACGGCCGAGGACGCCGGTTACGAAGTGGTCCTCAGCGCCGTCACCCGCCGCCGCGGCGAGCGAGGCGCGGTGGAGACGCTGCTGGACTCGCGCTGCGAGGCGCTGCTGCTGCTGGGACCGGAACTGCCCGAGCCGGAACTGGTCGAGCTCGACGCCCGCACCCCGGTCGTGGTCGTCGGCCGTCGCACCGGTGGGGGGCTCACGAGCACGGGCGCCGGGCGGCGATCAGCGGCGTCCACGCACGGCCAGGGCGGCGGAGGCGGCGGATCGAGCGGGCGCCTCGACGTGGTGCGCACCGCCGATGAGACGGGCATCGCCGCCGCGGTGGAGCACCTGGCAGCACTGGGGCACCGCCGCATCGCCCACGTCAGCGGTGGACCCGGGCGCATCGCCGAGGACCGCGAACACGGCTTCCTGACCACGACCGCTGCCCTCGACCTGAGCCGGCACTGCTTCGTCCTGCGGGGCAGCTCCTCCGAGGAGGCGGGCGCCGTCGCCGGGCGGAGCCTGCTGCGGTCGCGGCAGCAGGGGCGGGAGCTGCCCACGGCGGTGGTGTGCTTCAACGACCGCGTGGCGGTCGGGTTGATCGATGTCCTGGTGCGGGCCGGCGTCGAGGTCCCCGCACGTGTCTCCGTCGTCGGCTACGACGACAGCGACCTGGCGCGTCTGGGTCACGTGCAACTGACCTCCGTCAGCCAGGAGCCGGTCACGCAGGCGCGCCACGCCGTCGAAGCGGCGCTCGAGCGCATCGACGGTGGGCGTGAGGAGCACCGGCAGATCGTGCTGGCGCCGCGCCTGGTGGTTCGTGCCAGCACGGCCGCCGCGCGGGAGTAGGCGCCGGGCAGGTGGAGGAGCAGGTGCCGGCCCTCGTCGGGCGCGGTGCGGCGGCGCCTCCGCGGTGCCCCGTTCCGCGGCGTCGCCCAGGTGGTCCCCACCCGGCGGGCCGCAGCGTGATCAAGAGGTTTCCGAGCTGGCCACTAGGGTGAGCGCATGCGCATCGCCAGGTTCTCCGCCGCCGGTTCCGACCCGCGCTACGGCGTGGTGGAGGGCGCGCCGGGGGACGAGGAGATCCTCGTCGTCTCCGGCGACCCCCTGTTCACGCCGCTGAACCCCACGGGGGAGCGCGTGCCGCTGGCCGACGCCCGCCTGCTGGCTCCGGTCATCCCCCGCAGCAAGGTCCTCGGCATCGGCCGCAACTACGCCGCGCACGCCGCGGAGCTGGGCAACGAGGTGCCCTCCGAGCCGCTGGTGTTCACGGTGCCGAACACCTCCGTGGCCGGCCCCGGCGACCCGCTGCCGATCCCGGCGTGGGCGGGCGACGAACTGCACTACGAGGGCGAGCTGGCCGTGGTGATCCGCCGCCTGTGCAAGGACGTGCCCCGCGAGCGGGTCGGCGAGGTGGTCTTCGGGTACACGGTCGCCAACGACGTCACCGTGCGCAGCCTGCAGGAGTCCGACAAGCAGTGGTGGCGCGCCAAGGGCGCGGACGGCTTCACCCCGCTGGGGCCGTGGATCGAGACCGAGCTGGACCCCTCCGACGTGCGCATCGTCACCCGGCTCGCCGACGGCCCCGCCGAGGAGGGCGAGGTCGTCCAGGACGGCCGCACCTCCCTGATGGTCCACGACGTGCCCTCGATCGTCGCCCACGTCTCGCGGGCGATGACGCTGCTGCCGGGCGACGTGATCCTCACCGGCACCCCCGCCGGGGTGGGCCCGGTGCGCGCCGGGCAGCGCGTGGACGTGGAGGTCGAGGGCATCGGCACCCTGTCCACGCCGTTCACCGCCCCGCAGGACTGACGGGCCGGGACGGCGGCGGCGCGCCTCACTAGGCTGGCGGTGCCATGACTGACACCGCTCCCGCCCCCGCCACCCCGGCGTCCGGCCCCGCCGGCGTCCGGGTCCGCTTCTGCCCCTCGCCGACGGGCACCCCGCACGTCGGCCTGATCCGCACGGCCCTGTTCAACTGGGCGCACGCCCGCCACACGGGCGGCACGTTCGTCTTCCGCATCGAGGACACCGACGCCGCGCGCGACTCCGAGGAGAGCTACGCGCAGATCCTCGACGCGCTGCGCTGGCTGGGCCTGGACTGGGACGAGGGCGTCGAGGTCGGCGGCCCGCACGAGCCGTACCGCCAGAGCCAGCGCCGCGCCACCTACGACGACGTCGTGCAGCGGCTGCTGGCGGCCGGGCACCTGTACGAGTCCTACTCGACGGCCGAGGAGATCGAGGCCCGCCACGAGGCCGCCGGACGCTCCAAGGCGCTCGGCTACGACGGTTTCGACCGCGACCTGAGCGAGGAGCAGGTCGCGGCGTTCCGCGAGCAGGGCCGGCAGCCCACGCTGCGGCTGCGGGTGCCGCAGGACCGCGACTACTCCTTCGACGACCTGGTGCGCGGGCGCATCGAGTTCAAGGCGGGCTCCTTCCCGGACCCGGTGCTGGTGCGCGCGAACGGCGACCCCCTGTACACGCTGGTCAACCCCGTCGACGACGCGCTCATGGGGATCACCCACGTGCTGCGCGGGGAGGACCTGCTGAGCTCCACCGCGCGGCAGATCGCGCTGTACGAGGCGCTCATCGACATCGGCGTCGCGCGGGCAGTGCCGCGCTTCGGGCACCTGCCGTACGTCATGGGCGAGGGCAACAAGAAGCTGTCCAAGCGCGATCCCGAGTCCAACCTGTTCCACCACCGCGACCGGGGGTTCACCCCCGAGGGCCTGCTGAACTACCTGGCGCTGCTGGGCTGGGGCATCGCCGAGGACCGCGACGTCTTCTCCCTGGACGAGATGGTCGCCGCCTTCGACGTGGCGGACGTCAACGCCTCCCCGGCCCGCTTCGACGTGGCCAAGGCCGAGGCGATCAACGCGCAGCACCTGCGGGCGCTGGCGCCGGACGACTTCCGCGAGCGCCTGGTGCCCTACCTGCAGGCCGCCGGCGTGCTGCCCGCCGAGCCGAGCGGGGAGCAGCGCGAGCTGCTGGCGGCGGCCGCGCCCCTGGTCCAGGAGCGCATGACCCTGCTGGGGCAGGCGCCGGGGATGCTGGGTTTCCTGTTCGCCGCGGACGACGAGCTGGTGCTGGAGGAGGACGCGACGGCCGCGTTGCGTCCGGAGGCGGCGGACGTGCTGGACGCGGCGCTCGCCGCCCTGGAGCCGCTGGCGGGGTGGACCACGGCGGCGATCGAGGCGGCGCTGCGGGCGGCCGTCGTCGACGGGCTGGGGATCAAGCCGAAGTTCGCCTTCGGGCCGGTGCGCACCGCCGTGACGGGCCGGCGGGTCTCGCCGCCGCTGTTCGAGTCCATGGAGATCCTGGGCCGCGACTCCTCGCTCACCCGCCTGCGCCGGCTGCGGGCGACGCTGGGCTGAGCCGGGCAGCGCTGGGCCGGCCGTCCCGTCCACGAGGCGGGCGGTCGGCTCAGGTCACGGGCTCGGGTGCCGATTTGGGGAGCGGCGCCGCGACCCGGTAGAGTCTGCGACGCGCCCGGGCGGTTCGCCGGCCGGGAGATCACCATGGGGTATGGTGTAATTGGCAGCACGACTGATTCTGGTTCAGTTAGTCTAGGTTCGAGTCCTGGTACCCCAGCGCACCACCCGTTCCTCTCTCGATGAACTGGTGAGCTAGGGCCCCGTTGTGGAGCGGCCTAGCACGCCGCCCTCTCAAGGCGGTAGCGCGGGGTCGAATCCCGTCGGGGCTACTCCAGGAGCTCATCAGGTGCAAATCCGGTGGTCGCGTTCTGGACGCCACCCGTTCCTCGCGGAGCGGGTGAGCTGGGGCCCCGTTGTGTAGCGGCCTAGCACGCTGCCCTCTCAAGGCGGTAGCGCGGGTTCGAATCCCGTCGGGGCTACTCCAGGAGATCATCAGGTGCAAATCCGGTGGTCGCGTTCTGGACGACACCCGTTCCTCGCGGAGCGGGTGAGCTGGGGCCCCGTTGTGTAGCGGCCTAGCACGCTGCCCTCTCAAGGCGGTAGCGCGGGGTCGAATCCCGTCGGGGCTACTCCCGGAGATCATCAGGTGCAAATCCGGTGGGCGCGTTCTGGACGACACCCGGTCCTCGCGGAGCGGGTGAGCTGGGGCCCCGTTGTGTAGCGGCCTAGCACGCTGCCCTCTCAAGGCGGTAGCGCGGGTTCGAATCCCGTCGGGGCTACTCCTGAAGGCCCCCGGTCCACGACCGGGGGCCTTCCTCGTCCCCGGCGGTGCTCACTCCCCGCCCTCGCCCCGCGCGGGAGCCCCGAACCGGCGTGTGGAGTGGTGCTGCTGGGCCAGGCGGCGCAGCGCGAGCAGCACCGGCTCGTGCAGGACGGTCCCCAGCACCGCGAACTCCACCGCGTCGGCGGTGTCCTCGCCCGGGACCGCGTCGACCTCCTCGCGCGCCACCTCGTCCGCGGCGCGCACGTAGCGGCGCAGCGCCGCCGGGTCCACGGGGAAGCCCGCTCCCGCCAGGGCCGCCAGGGCGGCGCCCAGCTGCGCGAGGCTGCTGCAACCCGCGTCGACGCGCCAGCCGGCGTCCGCGACCAGCGCCCCGGCCGCCTCCGCGCCGTCGGCGGGCGCCTCGGGCGCGGGGGAGCCGGCCAGCGCGTCGTGGGCGGTGCCCAGGGCGGTGGTCAGAGGCGTGGCACCGTCCAGGCAGGCCAGCACGTCGCGCACGCGGGCGATCGGCAGTCCGCCCACCTCGGCCAGCGCCCGCACCAGGCGCAGTCGGCGCACGTGCTCCTCGCTGTACTCCGCCCGCGTGGTCCCGGTGGCGCGGCCGGGCGGCAGCAGGCCCTCGCGCAGGTAGTACTTGATCGTGGGCACGGGCACGCCGCTCTCGGCGGCCAGGGCGGAGATGAGCACGGGGACCCCTTGACTGGATAGCTGCACTGTCCAATGCTGGGCAGTGCAGCTATCCAATCACCCCGCCCTCCCGGAGGTTCCCGTGCGCGTCCCCACCGGCCGGACCACCCACGAGCACGACGGCGAGGTCGTCGTGTTCCTCGTCGGCATGCGGATCAACTCCCCGTGGCGGGTGCGGGCGTGGCTGCCCGTCCTGCTCGCCATGCCCCCGATGCTGCGTGAGCTGGCGCAGCACCCCGAGCACGGGATGCTCGGCGCCCGCACCTGCATCGGCTCCGGCGGGCCGTTCGTCGTGCAGTACTGGCGCGACCTGGACTCCCTGCACGCCCACGCCCGGCGCGGCGAGGGCCTGCACCGCCGCGCCTGGCAGCGGTTCAACGCGCGCGCCCGCGCCGCCCGCGGCGCGGTGGGGATCTGGCACGAGACGTACGCGGTGCCCGCCGGCCACCACGAGTCGATCGGCGTCGACGTCCCGCCCGCCGGGCTCGCCGCCGCCACCCGCAGCGTGCCGGTCGCCGCCGGCCGTGACCGCGCCGCCCAGCGGATGCGCGTGCGCGCCGGGGCCTAGGGTGCCGGTGTGGCCGTCATCCACGACGCGACGCTGGTCCCGTCGAAGCTCGAGCTCGTCGCGCGGTGGCTCACCGCGCAGTCCTGGTGCCCCGCCGGCGTGACCGGCGCGGGCGACGTGGAGCGGGTGGGTGCCTACCGCTTCGACGACCCGGACGGCGAGGTGGGCCTGGAAGCGCACCTCGTGCGCGCCGGGGGCGTCCTCGTGCACGTGCCGCTGAGCTACCGGGCCGCCGAGCTGCCCGGGAGCGAGGGGCACCTGGTGGGGACGCTGGAGCACTCGGTGCTCGGCCGGCGGTGGGTGCACGACGCCGCCGGTGACCCCGTCTTCGCGCGCGTGCTCGCCGACGTGGTGACCGGGCGCGCCGCGCAGGCCGCCCTCGTCGGCCCGGACGGCGCCCCGCTGGGGGAGCCCGACGTGCGCGTGGGTCCCGGCGCTCCCGGCGCCGGCGGCCCGGACGGCGCCGGGGTCGTCGACAGCACCACGACCGCCGGGGTCCGCCTGGGCCTCGTGCGCGTGCTCGACGGCGCGGCCGTCGCACCCGCGGGGGCGGCGACGCTCACCGGCACCTGGGCGGGGCGGGACGAGCCCGCGCTGCTGGCCTGGACCCGCTGAGGCGCCCGCTCGCGGCGCCCGCTCCCGACGGGCTCACGCCTCCACGGGCAGTGCGGGCGGTTCCGCCGGGCGCAGGGCGGCCGTGAACGCCTCGGCGGTGGCCAGCACGGCGTCGGCGTGCCTGCGACCCGGGTGGCGCCCGAAGCGCTCGGCCGGCCCGGAGACGGAGACCGCGGCCACCACGCGCCCCGACGGCCCGCGCACGGGTGCGCTGACGCTGGCCAGGCCGGGTTCGCGCTCGCCGCTGGAGTGGGCCCAGCCGCGCCGGCGCACCCCGGAGAGGGCGGCCGCGTCGAACCGGGCGCCGAGCAGCTCCACGGACAGGCGCTCGGGGTCGTCCCAGGCGAGCAGCACCTGCGCGGCCGAGCCGGCGGCCATCGTCATGGACGCGCCCACGGGCACGGTGTCGCGCAGGCCGTGCAGGCGGTCGGCGGCGGCGATGCAGACGCGGTGCTCGCCGTGGCGGCGGTAGAGCTGGGCGCTCTCGCCCGTGGCGTCGCGCAGCGCGCTCAGCAGCGGGCCGGCGACCGCCACGAGACGGTCCTCGCCGGCGGCGGCGGCCAGCTCGGCGTGCCGGGCGCCCAGGACGAAGCGCCCCTGCAGGTCGCGCGCCACGAGGCGGTGGTGCTCCAGCGCGACGGCCAGGCGGTGCGCGGTGGGGCGGGCCAGCCCGGTGGCGGTGACCAGCTGCGCCAGGCTCGCCGGGCCGGCCTCCAGGGCGCTCAGCACCTGCACGGCCTTGTCCAGCACGCCGACTCCGCTACTCTTGTCCACGGAGCGATACTGGCGTCTCAAGAAGTGAGACGCAAGTGCCGATGCCGACGTCTCGGCGACGACGAGGGGAGAGCGACGTGGGACGCACGCTGGCGCAGAAGGTGTGGGACGAGCACGTCGTCCGGCGCGGGCAGGACGGCGAGCCGGACCTGCTGTACATCGACCTCCACCTCGTCCACGAGGTCACCAGCCCGCAGGCCTTCGACGGCCTGCGCCTGGCCGGGCGCGGCGTCCGCCGCCTCGACCTCACCATCGCCACCGAGGACCACAACACCCCCACCGCGGACATCGACCGTCCGCTGTCGATGCTGCAGGACCGCACCTCCGCCAAGCAGCTGCAGACGCTGCGGGAGAACTGCGCCGAGTTCGGCGTCCGCCTGCACGCCCTCGGCGACGCCGAGCAGGGCATCGTGCACGTCGTCGGCCCGCAGCTGGGCCTGACCCAGCCGGGCATGACGGTCGTGTGCGGCGACTCGCACACCTCCACCCACGGCGCCTTCGGCTCCCTGGGCATGGGCATCGGCACCAGCGAGGTCGAGCACGTCCTGGCCACCCAGACGCTGCCGCTGAAGCCGTTCAAGACCATGGCCATCACCGTGAACGGCACGCTCAAGCCGGGCACCACCGCCAAGGACGTCATCCTCGCGGTCATCGCCGAGATCGGCACCGGCGGCGGGCAGGGCTACGTCCTGGAGTACCGCGGCGAGGCCATCCGCAGCCTCTCCATGGAGGGGCGCATGACCATCTGCAACATGTCCATCGAGGCCGGTGCGCGCGCCGGCATGGTCGCCCCCGACGAGACCACCTTCGCGTACCTGAAGGGCCGCCCGCACGCCCCCACCGGCGCCGACTGGGACGCCGCCGTGGAGCACTGGCGCACCCTGCGCACCGACGACGACGCCGTCTTCGACGCCGAGGTCGTCCTGGACGCCGCCGACCTGGAGCCCTTCGTCACCTGGGGCACCAACCCCGGCCAGGGCGTACCGCTGTCCGGCTCGGTGCCGGTGCCCGAGGAGATCGGCGACGACGAGGCGCGCCGCGGTGCCGAGCGGGCCCTGGAGTACATGGGCCTGGCGGGCGGCACCCCGATGCGCGACGTCGCCGTCGACACCGTGTTCATCGGCTCGTGCACGAACAGCCGCATCGAGGACCTGCGCGCGGCCGCCGACGTGGTGCGCGGGCGCACCAAGGCCGACGGCGTGCGCGTCATGGTGGTGCCCGGCTCGGCCCGGGTGCGGCTGCAGGCCGAGGCCGAGGGCATCGACGTGGTCTTCAAGGAGTTCGGCGCCGACTGGCGGTTCGCGGGCTGCTCCATGTGCCTGGGCATGAACCCCGACCAGCTCGCCCCCGGCGAGCGCTGCGCGTCCACCTCCAACCGCAACTTCGAGGGCCGGCAGGGCAAGGGCGGGCGCACCCACCTGGTCAGCCCGCTCGTCGCCGCCGCCACCGCCGTGCGCGGCACCCTGTCCTCGCCGGCGGACCTCGAGCCGCTGCCCGGCGCCGGTGCTCCCGCCGGCGCGCTGGCCTGAGACCGCGCCCCGCCCGGCCGAACCTGCAGGAGGAACCCGTGGAGAAGTTCACCGTGCACCGCGGCGTCGGCGTCCCGCTGCGACGCACCGACGTCGACACCGACCAGATCATCCCGGCGGTCTACCTCAAGCGGGTCACCAAGACCGGCTTCGAGGACGCGCTGTTCGCCGCCTGGCGCGGCGACCCGTCGTTCGTGCTGAACCAGGAGCCGTACCGGGCCGGGTCGGTGCTCGTGGCCGGCCGCGACTTCGGCACCGGCTCTAGCCGCGAGCACGCCGTGTGGGCGCTGCGCGACTACGGCTTCAAGGCCGTGCTCGCCCCCCGCTTCGCCGACATCTTCCGCGGCAACGCCGGCAAGCAGGGTCTGCTGGCGGCCGTGGTGGAGCAGAGCGACATCGACCTCATCTGGAAGGCGCTGGAGGCGCACCCCGGCACCGAGGTGACCGTCGACCTGGTCGAGCGCGTGGTGCGCGTGGACGACTTCACCGCCGCCTTCGAGGTCGACGACTACGTGCGCTGGCGGCTCATGGAGGGGCTGGACGACATCAGCCTGACCCTGCGCCACGCCGACGACATCACCGCCTTCGAGGCCCGCCGGCCCTCCTTCAAGCCGACGACGCTCCCGGCGCGCACCGCCGGCTGAGACCACCCGCGACCGCAGGCCCCGGTCCCGCTGCACCGCAGCGGGACCGGGGCCTCGTCGTGCGGGAACCGTTGCGCTGCAAGCGCTCCGGGTGTCGGTGGGGTGCCGGCGCGGTGCTGTGCGCAGCGGTGCGGTGCCCCCCGCGGAACCGCTTGCGCGCCAGGGCGCTCCCCGCGCAGGGGTGCCGACCTCCTTGCGCCGCAACGGCTCGCCGCCGCGCGCCTGGTGGACGACGGTGATCGCGGGTCGTACCGTTTCCCCGTCGGGCTCCCGCTCGGCCACGCGCGAGGACGTCGCGCGCAGGTGTCAGCACGGATGGACGCACCGAGGAGGGGCCTTCGTGAACAAGGCGGAACTGGTCGAGGCGCTCGAGGCGCGCCTCGGCGGCAGGAAGCAGGCGACGACGGCCGTGGAGGCCCTCGTCGAGACCATCACTGTGGCCGTCGCCAAGGGCGAGAAGGTCGCCATCAGCGGCTTCGGCACCTTCGAGAAGCAGGCCCGCAACGCCCGCACCGGCCGCAACCCGCGCACCGGTGAGGCCGTGAAGATCAAGAAGACCTCCGTGCCCCGGTTCCGCCCGGGCACCGCCTTCAAGGAGGTCGTCTCCGACACCAAGGCGCTGCGGGCCTACAGCGCCGCCCTGAAGGAGAAGAACGGCGGCACCGCCGCGGCGGCGAAGAAGACCGCCCCCGCCAAGACGGCCGCCGCGAGCCCGCCGGCCGCACCGGCGCGCACCACCACCCGCGGGGCGGCGAGCCCGGCGGCCACCGCCCGCGCCACCACCGGCCGGGCGGGTACCGCCACCCGGTCGGCCACGACCGCCGCGGCGAAGAAGGCGGCGCCGGCCAGGAGCGCCGCCCCCGCCAAGACGGCCGCCACCAAGACGGCACCGGCGGCCAGGACGACCACCGCGCGCCGGACGGCCAAGAAGGCCTGAGGAACTCGCAGCACCGACGCGGAAGGTCCCGCCCGGAACCCTGGGCGGGGCCTTCCGCGTCTCGTGCGCCGGTCAGTCCCGGAACGTCTCGATCCGCGCCCCCAGCGGCGTCAGGCGCTCGGCCAGCTGCTCGTAGCCGCGGGCGATGATGTCCACGTTGCGCAGCACCGAGGTGCCCTTGGCGGCCAGCATGGCCAGCAGCACCACCACGGCCGGGCGCAGCGCCGGCGGGCACAGCACCTCGGCGCCCGACCAGCGGGTCGGGCCCTCCACCAGCACCCGGTGCGGGTCCAGCAGCTTCACGCGAGCACCCAGCCGGTTCAGCTCCGTCAGGTAGATGGCGCGGTTGTCGTAGACCCAGTCGTGCACGGTCGTCGAACCCTCGGCGCTGGCGGCGATGACCGCGAAGAACGGCAGGTTGTCGATGTTCAGGCCCGGGAACGGCATCGGGTGGACCTTGTCGATCGGCGCCTTCAGCTGCGAGGGGTGCACCGTGATGTCGACCAGCCGGGTGCGGCCGTTGGCCGCCGGGTACTCCTCGGACAGGTCGTAGCGCAGGCCCATCTCCGCCAGGATCGCCAGCTCGATCTCGAGGAACTCGATGGGCGCGCGCGTCACCGTCAGCTCGGAGTGGGTGACGATCGCCGCGGTCAGCAGGCTCATCGCCTCCACCGGGTCCTCGGAGGGGGAGTAGTCCACGTCCACGGAGATGTCCGGCACGCCGTGCACGACGAGCGTGGTGGTGCCGATGCCGTCGATGCGCACGCCCAGCTGCTCCAGGAAGAAGCACAGGTCCTGGACCATGTAGTTCGGGCTGGCGTTGCGGATGGTGGTGACGCCGTCGACCCGGGCCGCCGCCATCAGCGCGTTCTCGGTCACCGTGTCGCCGCGCTCGGTCAGCACGATGGGGCGCTGCGGGCGCACCGAGTCGTCGACCGTGGCGTGGTAGTGGCCGGTGGTCGCGGTGACCGAGAGCCCGAAGGGGCGCAGCGCCACCATGTGCGGTTCGACCGTGCGGGTGCCGAGGTCGCAACCGCCGGCGTAGGGCAGCTGGAACTCGTCGTAGCGGTGCAGCAGCGGGCCGAGCATCATGATGATGCTGCGGGTGCGGCGCGCGGTCTCGGAGTCCATCGCCGCCAGGTCCAGCGCCTCGGGCACGTCGAGGACGAGGTCCGCCTCGCCCACCCACTCGTAGCGCACCCCGATGCTGCCCAGCACGTCGAGGATGCGGTGGATCTCCAGGATGCGCGCCACCCCGCGCAGGGTGGTGCGGCCCCGGTTCAGCAGCGCCGCGCACAGCAGCGCCACCCCGGCGTTCTTGCTGGACTTCACCGCGATGCTGCCGGAGAGCTGGGTGCCGCCCTGCACGCGCAGGTGGGTGGGGGCGGGGCGGCCGATGGAGACGAAGTCGTCCTGCAGGGCGTGCCCGACGCGCTGGAGCATGTCGATGGTGACGTTCTGCTGACCCTGTTCCATGCGGTGCACCGCGCTCTGCGAGGTGCCCAGCCGCTCGGCCAGCTGGACCTGGGTGAGGCCGCGGTGCTTGCGAGCGTCACGGATGAGCGCGCCGATCTGGGTGAGGTGGTCACCCGTGGGCTGCGTCATCTGCTCGGTGGAGACTGCCATGGGGCCCACCGTATATCACATGTGAGATATCGCCCCGCAGGCTGCGCACCCGGCGTGTCCCGACTGCCCTAGCGTGACACGCGTGCCACCCGTTCCCCCCACCCCGTCCCCGCGTGTCGCCGTCCTCGGCGCCGGAGCCTGGGGCAGCGCCTTCGCCCTCGTCCTCGCCGACGCCGGCTGCCGCGTCGCCCTCTGGGCCCGCCGCCCCGAGCTCGCCGCCGAGGTCCGCGAGCGGCGCACCAACCGCGCCTACCTCGGCGACGTCGTGCTCCCGGACGCCGTCGAGGCCACCCCCGACGCCGCCGCGGCCCTGGCCGGTGCCGACCTCGTCGTGCTCGCCGTGCCCCTGCAGCGCCTGCGCGAGCAGCTCACCGCCTGGCGCGGCCTGCTGCCGCCCGTGCCGCTGGTGTGCCTGGCCAAGGGCGTGGAAGCCGGTACCGGCCTCTTCGGCACCGAGGTCGTCGCCGACGTCACCGGCGCCGCCCCCGCGCTCGTCGCCGCCGTCTCCGGCCCCAACCTCGCCGCCGAGATCGCCCGCCGCGAACCCGCCGCCACCGTCGTCGCCTGCGCCGACGCCGCCGTCGCCACCCGCGTCGCCACCGCCTGCACCACCCCGGTCTTCCGGGCCGAACCCAGCACCGACGTCCTCGGCGTCGACGTCGCCGGCGCCGTCAAGAACGTCGTCGCGCTCGCCGTCGGCGTCGTCGAGGGCGCCGGGCACGGCGCCAACGCGCGCGCCGCCGTCCTGACCCGGGGCCTGGCCGAGACTACCCGGCTCGGGCTCGCCCTGGGGGCCGACGCCGCCACCTTCACCGGCCCGGCCGGCGTCGGCGACCTCGTCGCCACCTGCGGCTCGCCGCTCTCGCGCAACCACCGCGCCGGCGTCGCCCTCGGACGCGGCGCGCCCCTGCCCGAGGCGCTCGCCGCCGCCGGCGGCACCGTCGAGGGCGTCGCCTCCGCCCCCGCGGTGCTGCGCCGCGCCGCCGGCGCCGGCGTCGCGATGCCCCTGGTGGAGCAGGTCGCCGCCGCCGTCGCCGCCGGGCGCGCCCCGGCCGACCTGGCCGCCCGCCTGGTGGGTGCCTAGGCGGTTGCCCGCGGGTTCCCCCGTCAGCGGCCCTCGGCGGTGCGGGCGATGGCCGCCAGGGTCGCGGGGATGCCCTCGTGCGCCGCGCGGGTGCGGTCGGCGATCTGCTGCGGGGCGTCCTGCCCGTACCGCTCGGCGAACGCCGCCAGACCCGCGGGCAGGAACTCCCACGACTCCGTCAGGCGCGTGCCCGCCTCGACGGGGGCGAAGGTGAACCCCCAGCGCACCAGGTCCCCGCCGACGACGAAGGCGAACTCCCGGCCGCGCTCGGCGGCCACCACCCGGCTGCGGGTCTCCCAGACCCGCCCGGGGACCTCGTTGCGCCCGGTGAACCAGGCGCCCACCTGCGCCGACCGACCCTCGTCCCACCAGCACCCGGTGCACACCGGGCTCCACCGCCCCATCCGGGTGACGTCGGAGACCAGGTCGTAGAGCGCCTCCGGCGAGCAGGCCACCACGATCGAGTCGGAGAAGGTCCAGTCGTCCACCGGCGGATCGTGGCACGGTCTCCCGGGGCGGCGGCCCCGACCCCGGGCGCCGACGGGGGCCGTCGGCCCGCACCCGGCCGCACTGCGCCACCCCGCGGTTCAGCGGGCTCCGGCGATCCGTCCCCGCGCCGCGTCGAGGGCCTGCGACAGGTCCGCCCACAGGTCCTCGACGTCCTCCACGCCCACCGACAGCCGCAGCAGCTCCTCGGGCACGACCCGCGGCTCCCCGGCGTGCCGGCGGCGCCGCTCGATCAGCGACTCCACCCCGCCCAGGGACGTGGCCGGCACCCACAGGCGCACCGCGTCCACCACGGCGTCGGCCGCCGCGGCCCCGCCGGCCACCTCGATCGAGACCAGCGCGCCGAAGCCGCTCATCTGCCTGCGCGCCAGCTCGTGCCCGGGGTCGTCCGGCAGGGAGGGGTGACGCACCCGCGCCACCGCGGGGTGCTCGCGCAGACGCCGCGCCAGCTCCGCGGCGCTGCGCTGCGAGCGCTCCAGCCGCAGCGGCAGCGTGCGCAACCCCCGCAGCGCCAGGAACGCCTCCACCGGCCCCGGGATCGCCCCGTGCAGGGTGCGGTGCCGCACCAGGTGCGCCAGCAGCTCCTCCGAGCGGGTCACCACCGCCCCCAGCACCACGTCCGAGTGGCCGGAGAGGAACTTCGTCACCGAGTGCACGACCACGTCGGCGCCCAGGTCCAGCGGGCGCTGCAGCAGCGGGGTGGCGAAGGTGTTGTCCACCACCACCAGCGCGCCGTGCTCGTGGCCGGCCGACGCCAGCGCCGCCAGGTCCGCCACCTCCAGCAGCGGGTTCGTCGGCGACTCCAGCCACAGCAGCAGCGGGCCCGCCGCGGCCGCCAGCCCCGCGCGCACGTCCTCGACGTCCGTCACGTCCACCCTCGCCACCCGCACCCGCCCCTGCTGCGCCAGCAGGTCCAGCACCGCGTGGGTGCCGTTGTACGCGCCGTGCGGCACCAGCACCGTCGCCTCGGCCGGCACCAGGTGCAGCGCCGCCGCCACCGCCGCCATGCCGGAGGCGAACGTGCGCGCCGAGCCGCCCTCCAGCGCCCCCAGCGCCGTCTCCAGGGCCTCCCACGTCGGGTTGCCAAAGCGGCCGTAGCCCAGGTCGCCGTCGCCGATCGAGCCGCCGCCGACGTACGTGGAGGTCAGCGAGACCGGCGTGTTCAGCTCGCTGCCCGGCCCGCGGGCGGGGCGTCCGGCGACCACGGCGAGCGTGTCGGGGGAGATCTCGGGCAGGGGGTTCGCAGGCACGCACGCACCCAACCACACCGCCGGTAGGGTGCCCGCCGATGAGCACCCAGGTCAGCGCCAAGCCGCGCGTCGCCGTCCTCTTCGGCGGCCGTTCCTCCGAGCACGCCATCAGCTGCGTGACCGCGGCGGGCGTGCTCGCCGCGATCGACCGCGAGCGCTACGACGTGGTGCCCGTGGGCATCACCCGCGCCGGGCGCTGGGTCCTCGTGCCCGACGACCCCTCCCTGTTCGAGCTGACCGACGGCAAGCTGCCCGAGGTGCCCGCCGCCGGCACCCGCGTCGCCCTCGCCCAGGAGGTCGCCGAGCGGGCCCTGCAGGTCCTCGACGAGCCGCCCGCCGGCGTGGCCGCCCTCCAGCGCGTCGACGTCGTCCTGCCGCTGCTGCACGGCCCCTTCGGCGAGGACGGCACCCTGCAGGGGCTGCTGGAGCTGTCCGACACCCGCTACGTCGGCTCCGGGGTGCTCGCCTCCGCCGTCAGCATGGACAAGCAGGCCATGAAGGTGCTGCTGGCCGGCGCCGGCCTGCGCGTCGGGCCGTGGACGAGCTTCCACGCCCGTCGCTGGGCCGCCGACGAGGCCGCCTGCCGGGCCGCCGTCGACGCCCTCGGCTACCCCGTGTTCGTCAAGCCCGCCCGCGCCGGCTCCAGCATCGGCATCACCCGGGTCGACGGGCCCGACGGCCTCGCCGCCGCCGTCGCCGAGGCCGTCGCCCACGACCCCAAGGTCGTCGTCGAGGCCGCCGTCGCCGGCCGCGAGGTGGAGTGCGGCGTGCTCGAGGACCTCGACGGCGGTGCGCCGCGCACCAGCGTGCCCGGCGAGATCGAGGTCGTCGGCGACCACGCCTTCTACGACTTCGAGGCCAAGTACCTCGACGCGGACGGCGTGCGCCTGACCTGCCCGGCCGACCTGCCCGCCGACGTGGAGGCGGCCGTGCGCCGCACCGCCGCCCGCGTCTTCGAGGCGATGGGCGCCGAGGGCCTGGCCCGCGTGGACCTCTTCGTGGACGTCGAGCGCGGCGAGGACGGCATCGTCGTCAACGAGATCAACACCATGCCCGGGTTCACGCCGCACTCGATGTTCCCGCGCGCGTGGGCCGCGACCGGCGTCACCTACCCCGAGCTGGTGGACCACCTGCTGCAGCTGGCGCTGCGCCGCCCCACCGGCCTGCGCTGAGAGCCCTCCCTCACACGCACGCCCGCGTCTGCGGGATCGCCGAGACCGGCGCCGCCAGGTCCACCAGCGGGGCGCTGGCGCCGGACGCCCGCAGCCGCCCGCCGAAGCGCACCGTCACCTCCACCGCCGGGTCGCGCCCGTAGGTCAGGAAGCGCACGGCGCGCTCGCTGACCGCGTCCTGCACCCAGTCCACGGTGCTCGCCTCGTCCGGCCCCACCGGCACGCACGGCTTCGTGGTGGGGCCGATGACCGCCGCCCCGCAGCGCAGCACCACCTGCTCCTCGCCCCACACCGCCACCCCCGCAGCCCCCTGCGGGGCGCGCGCCAGCCCCTCCAGGCTGGCCGGCAGCTCCTGCAGCAGCCGCGCGCAGGCGGGGTCCCCGGCCGCCGGGGCGGCCTCCACGCCGTCGTTGCCGGAGGTGAACGCCCACACCGACGCCCCCACCACCACCGCCACCGCGGCGGCCACCCGCACGCGCTGCCGGCCCGGGGACGGGGACCGGCGTGCCGGGGCGGCGGGCGTCGGGCCGGAGGACGGCGGGGGCGTCGGGTCGGCGGGAGGCATCGCCGCTAGTGTGGCCGGGCCGCGCAGCCGGGTGTGGCGCGGGGCCGCCGCGACCGCGCGGCCGCGGGCGAGGGCGGGGGACAGCGGTGCGGGTCGCGGACCTGGACGAGGCCGAGCTGCTGGAGCGCGTGCTGCCGCACCTGCCCTCCCGGGCGCTGCTCGGACCGGGCGACGACGCCGCCGTGGTGGCCGCCCCCGACGCCCGGGTGGTCGCCACCACCGACGTGCTCGTCGAGGGGCGCGACTTCCGCCGCGACTGGTCCACCGGCGCCGACGTCGGCTGGAAGGCGGTCGCCCAGAACGTCGCCGACGTCGCCGCCATGGGCGCCACCTGCACCGGGCTGCTCATCGCCCTCGGGCTGCCCGGCGAGCTCGAGGTGGCGTGGGTGGAGGACTTCGCCGCCGGGGTCGCCGACGCGTGCCGCGCCCTGGGCGCCGTCGTCGTCGGCGGCGACCTGTCGGGAGCCTGCGAGGTCGTCGTCGCCGTCACCGCCCTCGGCGACCTCGGCGGCCGCCCCCCCGTGCTGCGCTCCGGGGCCCGGCCGGGGGACGTCGTGGCGCTCGCCGGCCGCCCCGGCCGCTCGGCCGCGGGGCTGGACCTGCTGCGCGCCGGCCGCCTGGCCGGGCCGGCAGCCGTGGAGGACCTCCTCGCCGCCCACCGCCGCCCCGTGCCGCCCGCCGCGCTGGGCCCCGCCGCCGCGTCCGCCGGGGCCAGCGCCCTCATGGACGTCAGCGACGGGCTGCTGCGCGACGCCGGGCGCATCGCCGCCGCCAGCGGCGCCGTCCTCGACCTGCACCTGACGGGCACCGCGCTGGGGGAGTCCGCCGCCGAGCTCGCGGCCGCCACCGGCACCGGGCGGGCCACCGCGGAGGAGTGGGTGCTCACCGGCGGTGAGGACCACGGCCTGCTGGCCTGCTTCCCGCGGCACGCGCGGCCACCCGCCGGCTTCCGCGTCGTCGGGCAGGTCCTCGGAGCCGTGCGGGGACGCTCCGTCCTCGTCGACGGGCTGCCCCGGACGGGCGGCACGGGCTGGGACCACTTCCGCGACCGCTGAGCGCACCGGGAGCGCCCGGGAACGCACCGAGGGGCCGGTCCTGGTGGACCGGCCCCTCGGGGTCGTGCTGTGCGCGAAGGGTCAGCGCGTGACCTTGCCCGCCTTCAGGCAGGAGGTGCACACGTTGAGCCGCTTCGGCGAACCGTTCACCGTGGCCCGGATCCGCTGGATGTTCGGGAGCCACATGCGGTTGGTGCGCCGGTGCGAGTGCGAGACGCTCTTGCCGAAGCCAGGGCCCTTGGCGCAGACGTCGCAGTTGGCAGCCACGGGGTACTCCTGGGGTCGTGAGGGGTGGAGGGGCGACGACCCCGGTGGGGCGTCGACCGGTGCCGGGGATGCCCGGACACCGCCGTCAACCATAGCCGAGCCGTGGCCGTGCGGGCGAACCGGCGTCGTCGCCGCGCGCCGCCGGCCCGCGGGACGTCGCGGCGGTGGCGTCGGGGGCGGGCAGTAGCCTTCCGGCGTGGACGAGCTGGACGCACCGCTGTCCAGCCGGCTGACGGCGCCCGCCGCGGCGCTGCTGGCCAAGGAGCTGGGCCTGGAGACCGTCCGCGACCTGCTGTGGCACCTGCCGCGCCGCTACGCCGAGCGCGGGCAGCTGACGCCGATCCGGCAGCTGGTCGCGGGCGACGACGTCACCATCGTGGCGCAGGTGGTGCGGGTGCAGCCGCCGCGCCGGATGCGCAACCGCGACGGCGCCCTGCTGCAGGTCACCCTCGGCGACGGCCGCGACACCGTGGGGCTGACGTTCTTCGCGCGCAGCGTGCGGCAGTTCGCCCACCACGAGCGCCAGCTGCGCGAGGGCCGCACCGTGCTGGCGTCCGGGCGCGTGGAGGTCTTCAACCGCTCCTGGCAGCTGGCCCGGCCCGACTACCAGCCCCTCGACGACGACTCCGAGGACGCCGCCGCGCTCGCCGACCGGCCCATCCCGCTGTACCCGGCCACCGGCAAGGCCCCCAGCTGGAAGATCGCCAAGGCCGTGCAGACGGTCCTGGGAGCCACCGGGCGGGTGCCCGACGTCCTGCCGGCCGAGGTCGTCGCCGAGGCGGAGCTGCTGGACCCCCTCGAGGCGCTGCGCGCCGTGCACACCCCCCGCGACCGCGCCGACGTCGCCCGCGGGCAGCGGCGGCTGCGCTACGAGGAGGCCTTCGTCCTGCAGACCGCGCTCGCGCAGCGGCGCGCCGGCGCCGCCAGCGAGCGGGCCGTGCCGCGCACCCGCCGCCCCGGCGGCCTCGCCGCCGCGTTCGACGCCCGCCTGCCGTTCCCGCTGACCGGCGCCCAGCAGCGCGTCGGTGAGGAGATCGCCGCGGACCTGGCCCGCGAGCGGCCCATGCAGCGGCTGCTGCAGGGCGACGTCGGCTCCGGCAAGACCCTCGTGGCGCTGCGGGCCATGCTCACCGTCGTCGACGGCGGCGGGCAGGCCGCGCTGCTGGCACCCACCGAGGTCCTCGCCGCCCAGCACCTGCGCTCCACCACCGCCGCCCTGGGCGACCTGGCCGCCGGCGGCCTGCTCGGCGGGCACGAGCTCGCCACCCGCGTCGTGCTGCTGACCGGCTCGATGGGCGCCGCCGCCCGCCGCGAGGCCCTCCTGGCCGCCGCGAGCGGCGAGGCGGGCATCGTCATCGGCACCCACGCGCTGCTCCAGGAGCACGTCGCCTTCGCCGACCTCGGCCTCGTCGTCGTCGACGAGCAGCACCGCTTCGGCGTCGAGCAGCGCGACGCGCTGCGCGCCAAGGCCTCCAGCGTCCCGCACCTGCTCGTCATGACCGCCACCCCCATCCCGCGCACCGTCGCCATGACCGTCTTCGGCGACCTGGAGACGTCCGTGCTCGACGAGCTGCCCCCGGGTCGGGCGGAGGTGACCACCGTCGCGGTGCCGCTGCAGAACGAGGCGTGGGTGGACCGCGTCTGGCAGCGGGTGGCCGAGGAAGCGGCGCTCGGCCGGCAGGCCTACGTCGTGTGCGCGCGCATCGACGGCGACGACGCGGGCAAGGACCCCGCCGACGGCGGGGAGGAGCCGCCGCCCGACGACGGCGAGAAGCGTCGCCCGCCCCTGGCCGTGAGCGACGTCGTCGAGATCGTCCGGCGCCACCCGGCCACCGCCCACCTGCGCACCGAGGTCCTGCACGGCCGGCTCGCCCCGGCCGACAAGGACGACGTGATGCGCCGCTTCGCCGCCGGCGAGGTCGACGTGGTCGTGTCCACCACCGTCGTCGAGGTGGGCGTGGACGTGCCCAGCGCCAGCGTCATGGTGGTCGTGGACGCCGACCGCTTCGGCGTCTCCCAGCTGCACCAGCTGCGCGGGCGCATCGGGCGCGGCGGCCTGCCCGGCACCTGCCTGCTCCTGACGGAGGTCCCCGAGGCGTCCCCGGCCGGGCAGCGCCTGTCGGCCCTGGTGGCCACCCGCGACGGCTTCGAGCTGGCCCGCCTGGACCTCGAGCAGCGCCGCGAGGGCGACGTCCTCGGCGCCGCGCAGTCCGGCCGCCGCTCGTCCCTGCGCCTGCTCGGCGTCCTCAAGGACGCCGACGTCATCGCCGACGCCCGCGCCGCCGCCACCGCGCTCGTCGCCGGCGACCCCGCCCTGGAGCGCCACCCGGCGCTCGCGGCCGCCGTCGCGGACCGCGTCAGCGGTGAGACCGAGCGCTTCCTGGAGCGCGCGTGAGCGGCCGCCCCGGTGCCGAGGGCGCCGCGCTGCTCCAGCTGGACCACCTCGTCGTCGGCTACGGGCAGCCGGTGTGCGCGCCGGTCGACGTGGCGGTCGGCCCCGGCGAGGCGGTGTGCCTGGTGGGCGCCAACGGCGCCGGGAAGTCCACGGTGCTGCGGGCCGCCGCCGGTCTGCTGGAGCCGCTGGACGGCGCGGTGCGCCTGCGCGGGCGGCCGGTGGACGAGCGCACCGCCTCCTTCCGCCGCGACGTCGCGTGCGTCTTCGACGAGGACGCCTGGTTCCCCGAGCTGTCGGTGGCCGAGCACCTCGAGCTGGTGGCCCGCGGGCACGGCGTGCGCGACGCCGGAGCGGTCGTGGACGCCGAGCTGGCCGCTCAGCGGCTCACCGACGCCGCCGACCGGCTGCCGGTGTCGCTGTCCAGCGGGCAGAAGCGCAGGCTCCTCCTGGCCGCCGCCCTGGTGCGCCCGCGCGCGCTGCTGCTGCTCGACGAGCCCGAGCAGCGCCTGGACCCACCCGGTCGCGCAGCGCTCGCCGAACGACTGGCGGCCGAGCGCGACGCCGGCACGGCGCTGCTGGTGGCCACCCACGACGTGGTGCTGCTGCGCCGCCTGGCCGACCGGGCCGTCGTCGTGGACGACGGACCCGGCGGCGTGTCCGGCGGGTCCACCTGCCGCGTGGTCGACGCCGACGAGGCGGCGCACCTGGTGACGGATCCCGCCCGGTGAGCCCGTCCGGTGGCGACGTCGTGAGGCCTCCGGCGGGCTCGCCCGCAGCACCGCTGCCGGGCCCCGCGGCCGGGGAACCGCTGCCGGGCCGGCGCGACCTGGTGCGTGAGGCGGCCCCGGCCCGCTCGGCGCGCGGACTGCGCGCCACCGTCGCCGACGCCTACACGGCCCTGCTGCAGGCCGGCATCGCCGCGCTGCTGCTCCTGGGTGCCAGCTCCTCGCTGCGCGGTGCGCTGCAGCGGGGGCTGGCCGCCACCGAGGACGGTCCCGGTCCGGCGCCCGAGGCGCCGGCGGTGCTGACGTGCGCCGGGCTGGCGTGCTGCGTGCTGCTGCTGGCGCTGGCGGCGATCAGCCGGCTGGGACCGGTGAGCCTGGGCGCGGCGCGCACCGCCTGGTGGGCGCCCCTGCCGGTGCCCCGCGAGCAGCTGCTGCGCCCCGTGGTGCGCACCCGCGCCCTGGTGGCCGCGGCCGCCGGGGCGGTCGTCGTGGCGTGGGCCGTCTCGGTGGCGCTCGGTGTCACCGGGGGCCTCACCGCGGCGGCCCTGCCCGCCCTCGCCGGCGCCGCCGCGCTGGGAGCGGCGACGGCCTGCGCCGGCTACGCGCTGCAGCTGGGGCCCGCGGTGCGCGGTGACGTCGACGGCCTGCTGCGCGCGGCCACCGCGCTGGACGCGACGGCTGCGGCGCTGGTGGTGGCGCTGGCCGCCTCGGCGCTCGCGGGCCTCGGGGTGGGCGGCGTGGCGCCGGCCGCGCTGCTGCTGCCCGGTGCCTGCGCCGCGGCGGCGGCCGCTCTCGTGCTGGTGACGGCCGGCCGCCGCGGCCTGCGCGCGGTGGGCGGTGCGCCCGCGTCCTCGCTGCGGCGCGGCGCCGCGCGCCTGGAGCGCCTGACGTCCTCGGTGCTGCAGGTGGACGTGCGCGAGCTGGGCCGCGCGCTGGCCGCCGACGGCCCGGGGCGCGTGCCGCCGGGGCGCCGCCCGCCCGGTGCCCGCGCTCCGTGGGTGCGCGGCCCCGCGACCGCGGTGCTCGCGGCGGACGCGCGGCTGCTGCGCCGCCAGCCGCGTCGCCTCGTCACGGCCGCGGTGCTGGCGCTCGTCCCGTTCGTCGTGGCCGCCGGCACCTCCGCCCACCGCGGAGCGGTCGCGGTGCTGTTGTGGGCGGCCGGGTACGCGGCGGCCACGACGCTGGCCGAGTCCGTGCGCGGCAGTGCGCTCGCCCCGGCCGCCGCGCGCGCACTGCCGATCGCGGCGGGCCGGCTCGTGCTGGTGCGGTGGCTGCCGGTGGCGGCCGCGAGCGCGCTGTGGGGCGCGGTGGCCGTGCCGCTGGCCGCGACGACCGGCGGCCTCGTGCACGCCGGGACGGGGACCGGCTGGGGCGCCTGGGCGCTGCTGGGGGCGCTGGCCGGTCCCGGCTGGGCCGCGGCCGCGGTGCGCGGGGCGCTGCGCCCGGACCCGGACCACTCGCGCCCGGCGATCGCCACGCCCGCCGGGCCGGTCTCACCCGGCGCCGCCGCGGCCGTCACGACGGGGCCGGACCTGGCGGCGGTCGCCACCCTGCCGGTGCTGCTGGCGCTGCTGGCGCGCTCCGCGCCACCGCAGCTGCTGACCGGCCAGCTGGTGGTGACCGCGCTGGCGGTCGCCGTCGGCTGGGCCTACGCCGCGCACCGCGCGCGGCGGCTGTCGTGACGCGCGCGCCGCGCGCGGGGGAGGGGGCGCCGTGACGCGCATCGTGGCCGGGACGGCCGGGGGGCGGCGGCTGAAGGTGCCGCCGGGGGACACCACGCGCCCCACCAGCGAGCGGGTGCGCGAGGCGCTGTTCTCGGCGCTGGACGCCGCCGGTGCGGTGGAGGGTGCCCGGGCGCTGGACCTGTACGCCGGTTCCGGCGCCCTGGGGCTGGAGGCCGCCAGCCGGGGTGCGCGCGAGGTCGTGCTCGTGGAGGCGGCGCGCACCGCCGCGGGCACGGCCCGCGCCAACACCACCGCCCTGGGCCTGCCCGGTGTGCGGGTGGAGCACGAGCGCGTCGAGCGCTTCCTGGCCGGGCCGCGCGCCGCCGCCGGCGGCGGTTGGGACCTGGTGCTGGTGGATCCGCCCTACGCGGTGGACGAGGACGCGCTGGCGGGCGTGCTGACGGCGCTGGAGCCGCTGCTGGCGGACGGCGCCACCGTGGTCGTGGAGCGCTCGGCCCGCAGCCCGCAGCCCCGCTGGCCCGCGTCCTGGCCGCCGGCCCGGCTGCGCCGCTACGGGGAGACGGGCGTGTGGGTGGTGCGCCCCTGACACCGCTGCGGCGCTAGCGTGCGGGCGTGCCCGAGACCGTGCCCGAGTTCGAGCCCCCCGGCCCGCCGCTGCGCCGCTGCGTGTGCCCCGGCAGCTTCGACCCGGTGACGCTCGGCCACCTCGACGTGGTGCTGCGCGCCGCCGAGGTCTTCGACGTCGTGCACGTCGGCGTTGCCGTCAACCCCGCCAAGCGGGGGTTGTTCAGCGGCCCGGAGCGGGTGGAGCTGGTGCGCACCGCCCTGGAGGCCGCCGGCGGGGAGCGGGCCGCGCGCGTGCGGGTGGAGGAGTTCGGCGAGGGGCTCCTCGTCGACCACTGCCGCCGCCTGGGGGCGCGCGTCGTCGTCAAGGGCCTGCGCGGGGGCACCGACTACGCCTACGAGCTGCCGATGGCGCTGATGAACCGGCACCTGGCGGACGTGGAGACCCTCTTCCTCGTCGGCGACCCCCGCCTCGAGCACGTCTCCTCCAGCCTGGTGAAGGAGGTCGCCCGCCACGGCGGCGACGTCTCGGACCTGGTGCCGCCGGTGGTGCGCGCGGCGCTGCTGCGCCGCCTGCGCGAGCCGGTGGGGGAGGATGAGCCCCGGCCGCCGCGAGGCGCGGCCGGTGGACCCTCTGGAGGCAGGTAGTCGTGGAAGTGCACGAGAAGCTCGGCGAGCTCGCCGCGCTCGTGTCGGGGGCGCGCGCGGTGCCCCTGTCGTCGTCCGTGGTCGTGGACCGCGAGCAGCTGCTCCGGCTCGTCGCGGAGGTCCGGCGCCTGCTGCCCGCGGAGGTCCAGCAGGCCGGTGACGTGCTCGCCCAGCGCGACGAGGTCCTCGAGTCGGCGCGCAGCGAGGCCGAGCGCGTGCTGGCGCGGGCGCGCGCGGAGGCGGAGGAGCTGACCGAGTCGCAGGCGGTCACCCGCGCCGCGCGCGAGCGCGCCGAGCACATCGTGGCCACCGCCCGCGACGAGGCCAAGCGCCTGCGCCTGGACGCCGACGCCTGGTGCGACGGCAAGCTCGGCGACTTCGAGGAGGAGCTGGAGCGCCTGCAGCAGCAGGCCCGCCGCGGCCGGGACCGCCTGAAGGTGCGCGCGCCCGAGCAGGAGGAGGCCGGCGCCCAGGCGCGCGAGGAGCAGGGCGAGGCCCGGGCGGCCGCGGGCGCCCACCCCGCACCGCGCCCCGGCCAGGACGGCTGAGCGCCGCCCGGGCCCCCGTGCGGGCCCGGGCGCGGGCGGATTCGTTGCGCGGGCCCGGGCTCAGCTACCCTTGACCGCGGCCTCGACGCTGGTGAGCGTGGCCACCCCCGGCACCCGTGCCGGCCGGGTGGGGACGACCACGGGCGGCGGGGCCGAGTGGTGCTCCCAACGCAGCGAGAGGCAGAGCGAGTGGTCAAGGTGCAGGAGGGTCGTCTCGACCCCGCCGCGCCGCTGGTGCTGTCGACCCACGAGCTGGGTCGGCGCCCGGGCACGATGCGCACCCTGCGGCGCACGGTCCCGGCCCCGGCGGACCTGGGCATCGCCGTGATCGGCGTCCCCGAGGGCAGCGACCTCGAGCTGGACCTGCGCCTCGAAGCCGTCATGGAGGGCGTGCTGGTCTCCGGCACCGTCCGCGGCCGGGCGGTGGGGGAGTGCGTGCGCTGCCTCACCGAGGTCGCCGAGGACGTCGAGGTCGAGGTCCAGGAGCTGTTCGCCTACCCCGGCAAGCGGCCCGCCGAGGTCTCCGAGGACGACGACGAGGTCCGCGAGGTCGCCGCCGGCGAGCTGGTGGACCTGGAGCCCGCGGTGCGCGACGCGATCGTGCTGGAGCTGCCGTTCCAGCCCGAGTGCGACGGCCCGTGCCAGCAGGACTACGAGATCGGCGTCTCCGAGCGCGTGCTCGGCGGCGGCGAGGACACCGAAGAGCCGGCGGACCCCCGGTGGGCCGCCCTGCAGGGCCTGCTCGAGGAGCAGCCCGGCCAGAACCCGTCCGACACGAGAGAGAAGAGCTGACCGTGGCCGTCCCGAAGCGGAAGATGTCCCGCAGCAACACGCGGTCGCGCCGCGCCCAGTGGAAGGCGTCCGAGGAGACGCTGACCCGCACCACGCAGCGCGGCCAGGTGGCCTACGCGCGCCCGCACACCGCGCGCGTCGTCACCGACTCCGCCGGCACCCCCCTGTACCTGGAGTACAAGGGCCGCAAGGTCAAGGACCTCTGAGCTGACCGCTCAACAGGACCGCGCCACCCGGCCGGGCGACGTCGCCGACGTCGCCCGGCTGGGGGCCGCCCTCGGCGTCGACATCGACGCCGGCCTGCTCGTGCAGGCGCTGACCCACCGCTCGTACGCGTACGAGCACGGCGGTCTGCCGACGAACGAGCGGCTGGAGTTCCTCGGGGACTCCGTGCTGGGCCTCGTGGTCACCGACCGCCTGTACCACCGGCACCCGGACGTCTCCGAGGGGCGCCTGGCGAAGCTGCGCGCCGCGGTCGTGAACTCCCGCGCGCTGGCCGACATCGCCCGCGGCCTGGACCTCGGCGCCCACGTGCGCCTGGGCAAGGGCGAGGAGACCACCGGGGGCCGCGACAAGTCCTCCATCCTCGCCGACACGATGGAAGCCGTCATCGGTGCCGCGTACCTGTCCGTGGGCCTGGAGGCCGCGCGCGAGTTCGTGCTGCGCCTGACGGCGGACGTGCTGGAGTCCTCCGAGCGCCTCGGTGCGGGCACCGACTGGAAGACCGCGCTGCAGGAGCTGACCGCTGCCGCCGGGCTGGGCGTGCCCTCCTACGCGATCACCGACTCCGGCCCCGACCACGCCAAGAGCTTCCGCGCCGACGCGGTCGTCGGCGGTTCGGTGCTCGGCCACGGCGAGGGCCGCAGCAAGAAGGAGGCGGAGCAGAGGGCCGCCGCCACCGCGGTCGAGGCGCTGCAGGAGGCCCGCGCCGCGCACGCCGTGCGCGCGCAGGGCTGATCGGGGCGTGCCCGAGCTCCCCGAGGTCGAGGTGGTGCGCCGCGGCCTGGCCCGCTGGGTCGCCGGCCGCCGCGTGCGCGAGGCGCAGCTGCTGCACCCGCGGGTGGCGCGCCGCCACGTCGCCGGCCCGGCCGACGCCGTCGCCCGGCTGGAGGGCGCCGTCCTCGCCGACGCGGTGCGCCGCGGCAAGTACCTGTGGCTACCGCTGGTGGACCCCGCCCGGGGTGAGGCCGACGAGGCCCTGGTGGTGCACCTGGGCATGAGCGGGCAGCTGCTCGTGGAGGCCGAGGACGCCCCGGAGGAGAAGCACCTGCGCGCCCGCTGGCGCTTCGACGGCTCCTCCGTCCCGGCGGACGCGGCCGGCACGGAGCTGCGGTTCGTGGACCAGCGCACCTTCGGCGGCCTGGCCGTCGTGCCGCTGGTGCCCACGCCCGACGGCGGGCCCGGCGGGCTGGGGGAGCACCCGGACGCCGCGTGGGGGCCGTTCCTGCCGCAGCCGGTCACGCACATCGCCCGCGACCCGCTGGACCCCGCGTTCGACGACGCCGCCTTCGCCCGGCGGCTGCGCGAGCGCAGCACCGGCGTCAAGCGCGCCCTGCTGGACCAGGCGCTGATCTCCGGGGTCGGCAACATCTACGCCGACGAGGCCCTGTGGCGCGCGCGGCTGCACTACGCCCGGCCCACCGCGTCGCTGCGGCCCGCGCAGGTGGGAGTGCTGCTGGCGGGGCTGCGCGAGGTGATGACGGCTGCGCTGGCCGCCGGCGGGACGAGCTTCGACGCCCTCTACGTCAACGTCAACGGCGCCAGCGGCTACTTCGACCGCTCGCTGGCGGTGTACGGGCAGGCGGGGCGGCCGTGCCCGCGGTGCGGGACGCCGGTGCGCCGCGACGCCTTCATGAACCGCTCGTCGTTCACCTGCCCGTCGTGCCAGCCGGCGCCGCGCAGCGCGCGCCCCTGAGCACCGCCGCCCGGCCCGCCGGCACCCGGCGGCCCCCGCCGCCGACCGGTGTGCCCGGCCCCGCCGAGGTCCCTACGCTGCGCGACGTGGACGACGCCGGTGGACCCGCCCCCGCACCGCGGCCCGAGCGGCTGACCGCCTTCGTCTCCGGGCGGGTCCAGGGCGTCGGCTTCCGCTGGTGGACGCGCTCGCAGGCCCTCGAGCTCGGCCTGTCCGGGCGGGCGGTGAACAAGGCCGACGGGCGCGTGGAGGTCGTCGCCGAGGGGCCGGCCGAGCGGCTGCAGGAGCTGCTGGAGCGCCTGGGCGAGCAGCCCAGCGCGCACGAGCGCCCCGGGGAGGTCACCGCCGTCGTCGGCCACCGCGCGGCCGCCCGCGGCGTCAGCGGCTTCACCACCGGCTGAGCGCGCCGACCGCGCGGCGTCCCGGTGGGGGCCCGGCGCGAAGTTAGGCTCCCTGTCCGTGCACCTGAAGACCCTCACCCTCAAGGGGTTCAAGTCGTTCGCGTCGGCGACGACGCTGCGGCTGGAACCGGGCATCACGTGCGTGGTCGGCCCGAACGGCTCGGGCAAGTCCAACGTCGTGGACGCCCTGACCTGGGTGATGGGGGAGCACAGCGCCAAGAGCCTGCGCGGCGGCAAGATGGAGGACGTCATCTTCGCCGGCACCACGGGCCCGTCCGGGCGCGCGGCGCTGGGCCGCGCGGAGGTCAGCCTCACGATCGACAACACCGACGGCGCCCTGCCCATCGACTACGCCGAGGTGACGATCACCCGGACGATGTTCCGCACGGGCGGCTCCGAGTACGCGATCAACGGCTCGCAGTGCCGCTTGCTGGACGTGCAGGAGCTGCTCAGCGACTCCGGCATCGGCCGCGAGATGCACGTCATCGTCGGCCAGGGGCAGATCGACGCCGTGCTGCACGCCTCCCCGGAGGAGCGGCGCGCCTTCGTCGAGGAGGCCGCCGGCGTCCTGAAGCACCGCCGGCGCAAGGAGAAGGCGCTGCGCAAGCTCGGCGCCATGGAGGGCAACCTCACCCGCGTCGCCGACCTGGTCAGCGAGATCCGCCGGCAGCTGAAGCCCCTGGGGCGGCAGGCCGAGGCCGCCCGCCGCGCGCAGGTCGTGCAGGCGGACCTGCGCGACGCGCGCCTGCGGCTGCTGGCGGACGACCTCGTGCAGGCCGTCAGCTCCCTGCAGCGCGAGGAGGCCGACGAGGCGGCGCTGAGGGCGCGCCAGGAGCGCGTGGAGGCCGACCTGGCGGAGGCGACCGGGCGGTTGCGCGCCGCGGAGGCGGCGGCCGCCGCGGCCGCCCCCGACCTCGCGCGCGCGGTGGACACCCACCACCGCCTGCAGGCGCTGGCCGAGCGGCTGCGCGGCGCGCGGGCGCTGGCCGCCGAGCGGCTGCGGCTGCTGGCCGCCGAGCCGGAGGAGCAGACCGGCCGGCGCGACCCGGAGGAGCTGACCGCCTCAGCCGCGCGCGTGCGCGCCGAGGAGGCCGAGCTGACGGGGCAGGTCGCCGAGCACCGCGCCGCCCTCGACGACGTCCTCGCCCGGCGCGCCGAGGCCGACCGGGCCGCCGCCGAGGAGGACCGCCGGGTGGCCGCCGCGCTGCGCGCCGCCGCCGACCGGCGCGAGGGCCTGGCCCGCCTCGGCGGGCAGGTCGCCGCCGCCCGCAGCCGGGTGGAGGCCGCCGAGGCGGAGCTGGAGCGGCTGACCGGCGCGCTGGCCGACGCCGAACGCCGCCGCGAGCACGCGCAGGGCGAGTTCGCCGCCCTGGAGACCCGGGTCGCCGGCGTCGAGGAGGGCGAGGAGGGCCTGGACGCCGAGCACGAGGAGGCCGCGGCCGCCCTGGAGGCCGCCGACGCCGCCTGCGAGGCCGCACGTGCCGAGGAGCGCGCCGCCGCTCAGGAGCGCGCCGGCTGGGCCGCGCGCAAGGAGGCCCTGGAGCTGGGCCTGACCCGCGGCGACGGCGCCGGCGCCCTGCTGGCGGCCGGGCCCGCCCTGTCCGGCGTGCTGGGCTCGGTGGCCGCGCTGCTGGAGGTGGAGAGCGGCTGGGAGCAGGCGGTGGCCGCCGCGCTCGGCGCCGCTGCCGACGCCGTGGCCGTGGCCGGTCCCGAGCAGGCGGCCGCCGCGATCGAGCACCTGCGCGCCGAGGACGCCGGTCGCGCCGGCATGGTCCTCGCCGGCGCCCCCGCACTCGTGGCCGGCCCCGCGGCCGCCGACGCGCCCGACGGTGCCCGGCCGGCCCTGGCGCTGCTGAAGGCCCCCGCCGAGCTGTCCGGCGCCCTGGCCCGCCTGCTCGGCGACGTCGTCGTCGTCGACGACCTCGCCGCCGCCCGCGAGCTGGTCGCCGCCCGCCCGGACCTCGTGGCCGCCACCCGCGACGGCGACGTGCTCTCCGCCCACCGCGCCGCCGGCGGTTCCGCCTCCGCGCCCAGCCTGCTGCAGGTGCAGGCCGCCGCCGACGAGGCCGCCGACGCCCTGGCGGGCGCCGAGCACCGCCTGCAGCGCGCCCAGTTCGCCCTCACCGCCGCGCAGCACACCCGCGAGCAGGCCGCCGACCGCGTCGAGGCCGCCCTGGAGCGGCTGCACGAGAACGACGCTCGGATGAACGCCGTCGCCGAGCAGCTCGCCCAGCTGGGTGCCGCCGTGGGGGGGGGGGAGG
>NZ_JBBBEM010000039.1:0-24102 GCF_037154035.1 Kineococcus sp. G2
CAGCGCGCCCAGTTCGCCCTCACCGCCGCGCAGCACACCCGCGAGCAGGCCGCCGACCGCGTCGAGGCCGCCCTGGAGCGGCTGCACGAGAACGACGCTCGGATGAACGCCGTCGCCGAGCAGCTCGCCCAGCTGGGTGCCGCCGTGCGCGCGGCCGCCGCGGAGGCCGAGCGCGCCGCCGCCACCCGTGCCCAGGTGGTGCAGCGGCTCCAGGGCGACCGCGCGCAGCTCACCGAGCTCGGCGAGCGCTTCGAAGCCGCCTCCGCCGCCCCCGAGGACGACGACGCCGCCACCTCCACCGACGAGCGCGACCGCCTCGCCGAGCACGCCCGCTCCCTGGGCCGCGCCGAGACCGAGGCGCGCCTGGCGCTGCGCACCACCGAGGAGCGCGCCCGCGCGCTGGCCGGCCGCGCCGACGCGCTCGAGCGGCAGGCCGCCGAGGAGTTGCGCGCCCGCGAGCGCGCCGCCGCCCGCCGCGCCCGCCGCGCCGAGCAGGTCCGGGTGGCCGCCCGCGTGCGCGAGGGCGCCGAGCGGGCGCTGGCGCGCTGGGATACCTCCGCCGCCGAGGCGTCCCGGCTGCGGCAGGCCGCGGAGGCCGCCCGCGCCCGCTTCGAGGAGGAGGTGGGCACCGCCCGCCGCGCGGTGGAGGCGCTGACCGCCGAGCAGCACCGCCTGGGCGACTCCCGGCACGCCGACGAGGTCGCGCGCGCGCAGCAGCGCTGGCGCATCGACGCGCTGCGCACCCGCGCGATCGAGGAGCTGGGCACCGACCCGGACGTCCTCGTCGCCGAGTTCGGCCCCGACCAGCTCGTGCCGCCCTCGCCGCCGGCGCCGGGCGACGCGGAACCGGACGAGCCGCCGCAGCCGCGCCCGTACGTGCGCGCCGAGCAGGACAAGCGCCGCCGCGCCGCCGAGCGGGCCCTGGCGCAGCTGGGCACGGTCAACCCGCTGGCGCTGGAGGAGTTCGCCGCCATGGAGGAGCGGCACGCGTTCCTCGTCGCCCAGTCCGACGACCTGAAGAAGTCCCGCAAGGACCTGCTGGACATCGTCAAGGAGGTCGACGAGCGCGTCGAGCGCGTCTTCTCCGAGGCGTTCGCCGACGTGGCGGCGCAGTTCGAGGAGGTCTTCCCCCGGCTCTTCCCCGGCGGGGAGGGGCGCCTCGTGCTCACCGACCCCTCCGACATGCTCGCCACGGGCATCGAGGTGGAGGCCCGGCCGGCGGGCAAGAAGGTCAAGCGGCTGTCGCTGCTGTCCGGCGGGGAGCGCTCGCTGGCCGCGGTGGCGATGCTCGTGGCCATCTTCCGCGCCCGCCCCAGCCCGTTCTACGTCCTCGACGAGGTGGAGGCGGCGCTGGACGACGCGAACCTCTCGCGCCTGATCACCCTGTTCGAGGAGCTGCGGGCCTCCAGCCAGCTCATCGTCATCACCCACCAGAAGCGCACGATGCAGATCGCCGACGCGCTGTACGGGGTGACGATGCGCGGCGACGGCATCAGCACGGTCGTCAGCCAGCGGCTGCGCGAGGCTGCACCGGCCTGAGCGCGGGGCCTGAGCGCGCCCTGTCCGGGGCGACCGGATGGTGACGCATCTGCGAAGGGTTGGTCACGGAGAGGCAACACCGCCGTGGCGCGGTGGTGCGTCCGGTGCCCGAGGGGCAGTGTGGATCCCGTGGTGCTGACGACTCTGATCGTGACGTTCGTCCTCGTCGTGGGGCTCGCGCTGGCGGTCCTGCTCTCCGTCGCCGCGCCCCCCATGCGGGCCCGCGGCAGCCGCCTCGTGGCGCGGCTGGACGCGCTGGCCGCCCGGTGGGTCCCCGTGGCCCTGCAGGCCGCCCACCGTGCCCGCGAGCACGCCGAGCGCACCGGACGGCGCGCCGCCCAGCAGCTCGCGCAGCGCCTCGCGGCGCACCGCGCCCGCTCCGGGGACGAGGCCGCCCGGGCCCGCTGACGCCACCGGCGGCGCGGTGGGGCGGGTCTGGGAGGATCGGCGCCCGTGGAGACCCTCGACATCGTCATCGGCGTCGCCGTCCTGATCCTCCTCGCGGGCGTCGGGGCCCTCGCCGGCCTGGTGCGCCCCCGCCGTCGCCGCCGATCGCTGCCGCCCGGTGGGGCGGGACGGGCCGGCGGTCCGGTGCTGGGCCCCCGCTCGGACACCGATCCCCTGCCCGGGGTCGGTGACGACGCGGAGGTGCCGCGGGACTCGCCCAGCCGCGCCGTCGACGTCGTCGAGCTGCCGGAGGGGCCGACCGGTCCCGAGCGCCCCGCGCCCGTCGGTGGGCGCCTGGTCCGCCTGCGCGAGCGGCTGGCGCGCTCGAACTCCGCCCTCGGCCAGGGCCTGCTGGCGCTGCTCTCCCGGGACACCCTCGACGAGTCCACCTGGGAGGAGGTCGAGGAGACCCTGCTGCTGGCCGATGTCGGCGTCGGCCCCACCACGGAGATCGTCGACCACCTGCGCGAGCGGGTGCGCGTGCTCGGCACCCGTGAGCCGGCCCAGCTGCGGGAGCTGCTGCGCGAGGAGCTGCTGGCGGCCGTGGGCGACGACGCGAACCGCTCCCTGGCCGTCGAGCGCCACGGCGAGCGGCCCGCGGTCGTCCTGGTGGTCGGCGTCAACGGCACCGGCAAGACGACGACCGTGGGCAAGCTGGCGCGCGTGCTCGTCGCCGAGGACAAGGACGTCGTCCTCGGTGCCGCGGACACCTTCCGCGCGGCGGCCGCCGAGCAGCTGGCCACCTGGGGCGAACGCGTCGGCGTGCCCACCGTGCGCTCCGAGAAGGACGGCGCCGACCCGGCCTCCGTCGCCTTCGACGCCGTCAAGGCCGGCATCGACGCCGACGCCGACGTCGTGCTCGTGGATACCGCCGGGCGCCTGCAGAACAAGGCGGGGCTCATGGACGAGCTGGGCAAGGTCAAGCGGGTGCTCGAGCGGCACGGGCCGGTGGACGAGGTGCTGCTGGTGCTGGACGCCACCACCGGGCAGAACGGCCTGCGCCAGGCGGCGGTCTTCTCCGAGGTGGTGCACGTGACCGGCATCGTGCTGACCAAGCTGGACGGCACCGCCAAGGGCGGCATCGTCGTGGCCGTGCAGCGCCAGCTGGGCGTGCCCGTGAAGCTCATCGGCCTGGGGGAGGGACCCGACGACCTGGCGCCCTTCGAGGCCGAGGCGTTCGTCGACGCCCTGCTGTCGTGAGCGCACGCCCCGCCGCCGCGCGGGGCGCGTAACGCGAAGTTCACACGAGCGCCGGGCTCGTCACGGGCGCGAAACACGCGGTGGCCGCGGACGTAACACCCCGCCGTCACGGTGGGGGCCGTCCCGCGCCGCACCCGCGGCCCACCGCCCCCCGCCGGCGCTCGCCGGCCTCCCGGAAGGCCCCCGTTGCCCATGGACACCGGTGACACCGCCTGGATCCTCACCAGCGCGTCGTTCGTGCTGCTGATGACGCCCGGCCTCGCGCTCTTCTACGGCGGCATGGTCCGCGCCAAGAGCGTCCTGAACATGATGATGATGAGCTTCGGCGCCCTCGGCCTCATCGGGGTGCTGTGGGTGCTGTACGGCTACTCGGTGGCGTTCGGCAACGACGTCGGCGGCGGCCTGCTCGGCGACCCGTTCGAGTTCTTCGGCCTGAACGGCCTGCTCGGCGAGGACGAGCTCTCCGGCACCCTGCCGGGCATGGCGTTCGTCGGCTTCCAGGCCGCCTTCGCCATCCTCGCCGTCGCCCTCATCTCCGGCGCCATCGCCGACCGGGCGAAGTTCGGCGCCTGGATGGTCTTCGCCGGCGTGTGGGCCACGATCGTCTACTTCCCCGTCGCGCACTGGGTCTTCGCGTTCGACAACGACGACGCGGGCGTCGTGGGCGGCTGGATCGCCAACGGGATCGAGGCCATCGACTTCGCCGGCGGCACCGCCATCCACATCAACGCCGGCGCCGCCGCCCTCGCCCTCGTCCTCGTCCTGGGCAACCGCAAGGGCTTCGGCCGCGAGCCGATGCGCCCGCACAACCTGCCGCTGGTCATGCTCGGCGCCGGCCTGCTGTGGTTCGGCTGGTTCGGCTTCAACGCCGGCTCCGCCGTCGCCTCCGGCAACACCGCCGCCGTCGCGTGGGTGAACACCCTGGTCGCCACCTCCGCCGCGATCCTCGGCTGGCTGGTCACGGAGAAGGCGCGCGACGGGCACGCCACCTCCCTGGGCGCCGCCTCCGGCGCCGTGGCGGGCCTGGTCGCCATCACCCCGGCCTGCGCGGCCGTCAACCCGGTCGGCGCCATCGTCATCGGCGTCCTCGCCGGCGCCCTGTGCGCCCTGGCCGTGGGCCTGAAGTACAAGCTCGGCTACGACGACTCCCTCGACGTCGTCGGCGTGCACCTCGTCGGCGGCCTGTGGGGCACGATCGCCGTGGGCTTCCTCGCCACCGCCGACGCCCCCAACGGCGTCGACGGCCTCCTCTACGGCGGCGGCGTGGACCAGCTGTGGCGCCAGGTCGTCGGCGCCCTCGCCGTCCTGGTTTTCTCCTTCGTCGTCACCTGGCTCATCGGCGCGGCCATCCAGAGGACGATGGGCTTCCGCCTCGACGTCGAGGACGAGGTCGCCGGCATCGACCAGGTCGAGCACGCCGAGTCCGGCTACGACTGGGGCACCCTGGGCGGCGGCCACCTCGGCGCCACCCGCCCCGTCGCCCGCCACACCACCGCCGCTCCCGGCACCACCTCGGAGGTCTCCGCGTGAAGCTGCTCACCGCCATCATCAAGCCGCACAAGCTGGACGACGTGAAGTCCGCCCTGGAGGCCTACGGGGTGCAGGGCCTGACGATCTCGGAGGCGTCCGGGTACGGCCGCCAGCGCGGCCACACCGAGGTCTACCGCGGGGCGGAGTACACCGTCGACCTCGTGCCGAAGGTGCGCGTGGAGGTCCTCGTGGACGACGTGGACGCCGCCGACATCGTCGAGGTCGTCGTCAAGAGCGCCCAGACCGGCCGCATCGGCGACGGGAAGGTGTGGACGCAGGCCGTCGAGGACGTGGTGCGCGTGCGCACGGGCGAGCACGGGCCCGACGCGCTGTGACGAACCCCTCCGGGCGGGGCGGCCGGCCGGCCGCCCCGCCGCGGTGCGCGCACCGGGCGCGGTGGTGAGCGTGGACCTGCGCACCGAACGGCTCGCCCTGGCCGTGCGGGGCGGCCGGCCCGGACCGCACCGCCGCGCCGAGCTGGCGCAGCTGGTGCAGTCGCGCCTGCGCGACGTGTGGGACCGGGCCGTCGCCCCGCTGGCCCGGCCGCTCGCCGACGGGCCCGCGGGCGCGGCCGGCGGTGTCGCCCTGGCCTGCGTCGGCTCCCTGGCCCGCGGCGACTGCGGCCCCGCCAGCGACGTCGACCTGGTCCTGCTGCACGACGGCCGCAGCCTGGGCGCCGACGACGTGGCGGCCCTGGCCGACCGCGTCTGGTACCCGCTGTGGGACGCCGGGCTGCGCCTGGACCACTCCGTGCGCACCGACCGGGAGTGCCGGGAGGTCGCCGCCTCCGACCTGGCCGCCGCCACCGGTCTGCTGGACCTGCGCGTGGTCGCCGGCGACGGCGGGCTGGTGGCCCGCACCCGCGGCCACCTGCTGGACGACTGGCGCGCCGGCGCGCGCCGGCGGCTGCCGCAGGTGCTGGACTCCCTGGCCGAGCGCGCCGCGCGCTGCGGGGAGCTGGCGTACCTGCTGGAGCCGGACCTGAAGGAGGCCCGCGGCGGCCTGCGCGACGCGCTCGTGCTGCGCGCCCTGGCCGCGACCTGGCTCACCGACCGCCCGCACGGCGCCGTCGACGAGGCCCACGCCGTCCTGCTGGACGTGCGCGACGGCCTGCAGGCGTGCACCGGCCGGCCGGGCGACCGCCTGCTGCTCGCCGAGCAGGACGCGGTCGCCGTGGTGTGCGGCCACGCCGACGCCGACGCCCTCCTCGCCGCCGTCGCGCAGGCCGCGCGCACGATCTCCGCGGCCGTGGACACCACGACCCGCCGGGCCCGGCAGTCGATGCCGTCGCGCCGCTTCCGCGCCACCGGCCGCCGGCCCCGCCTGCGCTCGCTCGGCCACGGCCTCGTCGAGCACGACGGCGAGGTCGTCCTCGGCGCCGGGGTGTCGCCCGCGCAGGACCCCGTGCTGCCGCTGCGCGCCGCGGCCACCGCCGTGCGCGCCGGTCTGCCGCTGTCGCCGGTGACGCTGGAGCACCTCCTGCGCGCCTGCCCGCCGCTGCCCGAGCCGTGGACGGCCGGCGCGCGCGAGGCGCTGCTGGAGCTGCTGGCCGCCGGCCCCGCGCAGGTGCCGGTGTGGGAGCAGCTGGACCTGGTGGGCCTGGTGGAGCGCTGGGTGCCGGAGTGGACGGCCGTGCGCAACCGCCCGCAGCGCAACGCGGTGCACCGCTGGACGGTGGACCGCCACCTCGTCGAGACGGCGGTGGCCGCGCAGGTGTTCCTGCGCGACGTGCCCCGCCCGGACCTGCTGCTCCTGGCGGCGCTGCTGCACGACATCGGCAAGGTCGCCGGCGCCCGCGACCACGCGCGCACCGGCGCCCCGCTGGCGCGCAAGGTCTGCGAGCGCGCCGGCCTGGAGGCCGCGGACACCGCGGTGGTGGAGCGGCTGGTCGCCGAGCACCTGACGCTGGTGGAGCTGGCCACCCGCCGCGACCCCGACGACCCGCGCACCGTGGAGGCGCTCGTCGCGGCCGTCGGCGGCCGCGCGGACGTGCTGGACCTGCTGCGCGCCCTGACCGAGGCCGACGCGCGCGCCGCCGGCCCGGCCGCGTGGTCGCCCTGGCGGGCCCGCCTCGTGGACGACCTCGTCGCCCGCGCCCGCGCCCACCTGGCGGGTGAGCCGGTGCCGGCGCCGGCGGGCTTCGACGCCGCCGAGCAGGCGCTGGCCGCCGCCGCGGCCGCCGACGGGCGAGCGCGCGTGGACGTGCGCGAGGTCGACGGCTTCCACGTCGTCACCGTCGTCGCTCCCGACCGCACGGGCCTGTTCGCGGACCTGGCCGGGCTGCTGGCCGGGCACCGGCTGCTGGTGCGCTCGGCCCTGGTGCGCACCCTGGGCGGCGTGGCGGTGGACTCCTGGTGGGTGGAGAGCGCGGACGGCGAGCCGCCGTCCGCGGAGCTGCTGCGGGTGGGCCTGGAGCGCATCGCCGCGGGCGACGCCACCCTGCTGGACCGCCTGGCGGCCCGCGACGCGCAGACGCCGCGCCCGGCGGGGGGTGCGCGCGCGCTGGTGGCGCACCCGCGGGTGGTGATCCTGCCGGGTGCCTCCGAGCGGGCCACGGTGCTGGAGGTGCGCGCCGCCGACCGCCCGGGCCTGCTGCACGCGCTGGGGCGGGCGCTGGCCGTGGAGGGCGTCGACATCCGTTCCGCGCACGTGGCGACCTACGCCGCGCAGGCCGTGGACACCCTGTACCTGGCCGAGCCGGACGGGCACCTGCTGGCGCCGCCGCGGGTGGCGATCGCGGTGCGGGCGCTGTCCGACGCCGCGGAGGTGCCCGGCTGAGGCCCGCCCGGCGCCCCTGGCGCGGCCGGGCCGGTTCGCGCCTCCCGTAGGCTGGGGGCGTGTTCGCCACGCTCTCCGACCGCCTCACCGCGACGTTCAAGTCCCTGCGCGGCAAGGGGCGCCTCTCCGAGGCCGACGTCGACGCGACGGTCCGGGAGATCCGCCGCGCCCTGCTCGACGCCGACGTCGCCCTGCCCGTCGTGCGCGAGTTCGGCCAGCGCGTGCGCGAGCGCGCCACCGGCGCGGAGATCAACCAGGCGCTGAACCCGGCCCAGCAGGTCGTCAAGATCGTCAACGAGGAGCTCGTCGGCATCCTCGGCGGCGAGACGCGCCGGCTGCGCTTCGCCAAGAACCCCCCGACGGTGATCATGCTCGCCGGTCTGCAGGGCGCGGGGAAGACGACGCTGGCCGGCAAGCTGGGCCGCTACCTCAAGCACAACGGGCACCGCCCGCTGCTGGTGGCCTGCGACCTGCAGCGCCCCAACGCGGTCAACCAGCTGCAGATCACCGGTGAGCGCGCCGGCGTGGACGTCTTCGCCCCCGAGCCCGGCAACGGCGTGGGCGACCCCGTCGCCGTCGCCCGCGCCGGCGTCGAGCACGCGCAGCACCACCACTTCGACGTCGTCGTCGTCGACACCGCCGGCCGCACCGGCGTGGACGCCGAGATGATGCAGCAGGCGATCGACATCCGCGCCGCCGTCACCCCCGACGAGGTGCTCTTCGTCCTCGACGCGATGATCGGCCAGGACGCCGTCGCCACCGCCGAGGCCTTCCGCGACGGCGTCGGCTTCGACGGCGTGGTCCTCACCAAGCTCGACGGCGACGCCCGCGGCGGTGCCGCCCTGTCGGTGCGCCAGGTCACCGGCCGGCCGGTGATGTTCGCCTCCACCGGCGAGAAGCTCGACGACTTCGAGCTGTTCCACCCCGACCGGATGGCCTCGCGCATCCTCGACATGGGTGACGTGCTCACCCTCATCGAGCAGGCCGAGAAGGCCTTCGACGCCGAGCAGGCGCAGTCCATGGCGGCCAAGTTCGCCGCCGACGAGGACTTCACCCTCGACGACTTCCTGCAGCAGCTCAACGCCGTGCGCAACATGGGCTCGATCAAGAAGATGCTCGGGATGCTGCCGGGCATGGCGCAGGTCCGCGACCAGCTCGACGCCTTCGACGAGCGCGAGTTCGACCGCATCGAGGCCATGGTCCGCTCCATGACGCCCCTGGAGCGCCGCCAGCCGCGCATCATCAACGGCTCGCGCCGCGCCCGCATCGCCGCCGGGTGCGGGCAGAGCGCCTCGGCCGTCAACGACATGCTCGAGCGCTTCGGGCAGGCGCAGAAGATGATGCGCCAGATGCGCAAGGGCCTCGGCGGCGGTGGGTTGCCGGGTGTGCCGGGGATGCCCGGTGTGCCGGGCGGGGCGTCGAAGAAGCAGAAGGCGCGCGCCGCGGCCGCCAAGGGCCGCAAGGGCAAGTCCGGCAACCCCGCCAAGCGCGCCGAGCAGGAGCGCGCGGCGTCGACCCGGGCGATCGCGAGCGGCGACGGCGGCTCGGCGTTCGGCGCCCAGCAGCCCCCGGCGGAGTTCGACCCCTCGCAGCTGAACCTGCCCAAGGGCTTCGACAAGTTCCTCGGCGGCAGCTGAGGCCGGGGCGGCGGGGGAGCCGGGCCGTGGCCGCGATCGAGGCGCTGCACCTGTCCGGGCCGGTGCTCACCGGCCCGGACGAGGTGCGCGGCCAGGCGTGGGTCCTCGACGGGCGCCTGACCTTCTCCCGCCCCGCCGGTGCCGACACCACCCGGCTGCCCGGCTGGGTGCTGCCCGGCCTGGTCGACGCCCACTGCCACGTCGGCGTCGGTCCCACCGGCCGGGTCGACGACGCCACCAGCGAGGCGCAGGCGCTGACCGACCGCGACGCCGGGGCGCTGCTGCTGCGCGACGCCGGCTCGGCCTCCGAGACGCGCTGGATCGACGAGCGCGAGGACCTGCCGCGCATCGTGCGCGCCGGCCGGCACATCGCGCGCACGAAGCGGTACCTGCGCGGTCTCGCCCACGAGATCGAACCCGAGGACCTCGTGGAGTTCGTCCGCGCCGAGGCCCGCCGCGGTGACGGCTGGGTCAAGCTCGTCGGCGACTGGATCGACCGCTCCCGCGGCGACCTCGCCCCCTGCTGGCCCGCCGACGTGCTGCGCGCCGGTGTCGAGGCCGCGCACGAGGCGGGGGCGCGCGTGACCGTGCACCAGTTCGGCGAGGAGGGTGTGGAGGACCTGCTGGCCGCCGGGGTCGACGGCATCGAGCACGGCACGGGCCTGACCGCCGCCACCGTCGAGGCCGTGGCCGCGCGCGGCGTGGCGGTGGTGCCCACCCTGGTCAACATCGCCACCTTCCCCGGCATCGCCGACCGCGGGGAGCCGAAGTTCCCCGCGTACGCCGCGCACATCAGGGCGCTGCACGCGCGCCGGTACGCCACCGTCGCCGCCCTGCACGAGGCGGGCGCGCCGGTGTTCGCCGGCACGGACGCCGGCAGCGTCCTGCCGCACGGGCTCGTCGTCGACGAGCTGCACGAGCTCGCCGCCGCGGGCCTGCCGCCGGTGGCGGCGCTGGACGCGGCGACCTGGGCGGCGAGGCGCTGGCTGGGCCGGCCTGCGCTGTCCGAGGGGGCCGGCGCCGACCTGCTCGTGCTGGACGGGGACCCGCGCACCGACCTCGGCGTGCTGCGCCGCCCCCGCGCGGTCGTGCTGCGCGGGCGGGTGGTGGCCGGGAGCACGGTGCGCTGAGCCCGCCGCCGGGCCGGCCGGTCGAGCGGCCCCGCGGACCTCTGGCACAATGGCCGGTGCACCCGAACGCCCAGGGACCCTCTCACCCGGGGATGTTCGCGTCCACGAGCAGCACCGCCCGGCGTCCCCACACCGGCCGGTGACGGCTCACCCTGATGAGAACCGGAGACTCCCGCACGTGGCTGTCAAGATCCGACTGAAGCGCCTCGGCAAGATGCGCTCGCCGTTCTACCGCGTCATCGTCGCCGACTCGCGCTCCAAGCGCGACGGTCGCGCCATCGAGGAGATCGGCGTCTACAACCCGATGACGCACCCCTCGACCATCGAGATCAAGTCCGAGCGCGCGCAGTACTGGCTCGGCGTCGGTGCGCAGCCGACCGAGCAGGTCGCCGCGCTGCTCAAGGTCACCGGCGACTGGCAGAAGTTCAAGGGCACCAAGGGGCAGGAGGGCCGCTACCAGCAGCCGTCCGCCACCACCAAGCAGGCGACCGCCGCGTCCCCGGCCTCGGCTCCGGCCCCGGCCGCCGCGGAGACCCCCGCCTCGGAGTCCTGATCCGGTGCTCGCGGACGCCCTCGAGCACCTCGTGCGCGGCATCGTCGGGCACCCGGACGACGTGCGCGTGACGTCCAAGGCGTCGCGCCGCGGCGACCTGCTCGAGGTCCGCGTGCACCCGGAGGACCTGGGCCGGGTCATCGGCCGTTCCGGCCGCACGGCCAAGGCGCTGCGCACCGTCGTCGGTGCCCTGGCCGGCGACCGGCAGGTCCGCGTCGACCTCGTCGACGTCGACCGCCGCTGAACCCGCACCACCGGTGAGCGCCGGGGTCGCACCGCGACCCCGGCGCTCGCTGCGTCCGCCCCCGAGACACCGCCCTGGAGAGCCCGTGGAGTACGTCGTCGCCCGCATCGGCCGTCCGCACGGCGTGCGCGGCGAGGTCACCCTCGAGCTGCGCACCGACGCGCCCGACGAGCGGTTCACCCCCGGCGCCGTGCTGCGCACCGACCCGCCCGCCCGCGGCCCGCTGACCGTCGAGTCCGCCCGCTGGCACAACGGCACCCTGCTCGTCGCGTTCGGCGAGGCCGCCGACCGCAGCGCCGTCGAGGAGCTGCGGAACACCCTGCTGCTCGTGGACGTCGAGGAGGACCGCGCCGCCGAGGACGACGCCTGGTACCCGCACCAGCTCCGCGGCCTCGCCGCCGTCACCGCCTCCGGCACCGCCCTGGGCACGGTGGCCGACCTGGTCACCGGCACCGCGCAGGACCTGCTCGTGGTCACCGGCACGGACGGGCGCGAGGTCCTCGTGCCCTTCGTCGAGCGGCTCGTGCCCGTCGTCGACGTGCCCGGCGGCCGCGTGGTGCTCGACCCGCCCGGCGGGCTGTTCGCCGAGCTGCCGGGGGACGAGGACGCGGACGCCCGCGGGGACGAGGGCTGAGCGTGCGCGTCGACGTCGTCTCCATCTTCGGCGAGTACCTCGCGCCGCTGTCCCTCTCGCTCATCGGCAAGGCCCGCGCCCAGGGGCTGCTGGACGTGCGGGTGCACGACCTGCGCGAGCACACCCACGACCGCCACCGCACCGTCGACGACACCCCGTACGGCGGCGGCGCGGGGCTGCTGATGAAGCCCGAGCCCTGGGGCGAGGCGCTGGACGCCGTCCTGGCCGACCCGCCGGCCGGCGACGACGGCCGCGGCCCGGTGCTGCTCGTGCCCAGCCCGGCGGGGGAGGTCTTCACGCAGGCCACGGCCGTCGAGCTGGCCTCCGAGCCGTGGCTGGCCTTCGCGTGCGGTCGCTACGAGGGCATCGACGCGCGCGTCGCCGAGCACTACCGCGCCCGCGGGGTGCGGGTGCGCGAGGTGTCGCTGGGCGACTACGTGCTCAACGGCGGCGAGGTCGCGGTGCTGGTGGTGGTCGAGGCCGTGGCCCGCCTGCTGCCCGGCGTCGTCGGCAACGCCGCCAGCCTGGCCGAGGAGAGCCACGCCGCCGAGCACGACGGGCTGCTGGAGCACCCCGCGTACACCAAGCCGGCCAGCTGGCGGGGCCTGGACGTCCCGGCCGTGCTCTCCGGCGGCGACCACGGCGCGGTGGCCCGCTGGCGCCGCGAGCAGGCGCTGCGCCGCACCGCCCGCCGCCGCCCCGACCTCCTGGCGCGCCTGGACCCGGCTCGCTGCGACGACGCGGACCTGCGCGTGCTCGCCGAGGAGGGGTTCGCCCCGGACGGCGCGCACGGGTTCGGTCCGGCCGCCCCCGTTGTGGCAGACTGAGCGGCTGACCCCAGAACCAGCCGCGACGGCCGGTGACCGCTGCCCCCGGGCGGCGGGGGTGCGCCCGCCACAGGGGGCCGCGCCCACCCGGAGCACACCGTCGCGGGACCGATTCCCGAGCCGGGGACCTGTGGCGCCGGCGGGGGAGAAGAGCGACACCGTGAACGTGCTCGACAACGTCGACGCAGCCAGCCTGCGCACCGACGTCCCGGAGTTCCGCGCCGGCGACACCCTGAAGGTCCACGTCAAGGTCGTCGAGGGCAACCGCTCGCGCGTCCAGGTCTTCCAGGGCGTCGTGATCCGCCGCACCGGCGGCGGTGTGCGCGAGAGCTTCACCGTCCGCAAGGTCAGCTTCGGCGTGGGCGTGGAGCGCACCTTCCCGCTGCACACCCCGGTCATCGAGAAGATCGAGGTCGTCACCCGCGGTGACGTCAAGCGCGCGAAGCTGTACTACCTGCGCGACCTGCGCGGCAAGGCCGCCAAGATCAAGGAGCGCCGCGACTCCACGTCGCCGCGCGGCTGACCTCCGCGGCGCCACGTCCGGCACGACGTCCGGCACGACGGGCCGGGTCCCCTCGGGGGCCCGGCCCGTCGTCGTCCCGCCGCTCCCGCACCGTTCCCCCACGCGCGCACCGCGTCGCAGCGGGGGCCCCGGCACCTCGGGCACTAGGATCGGGCAGCGCCCGGGTCCGCCTGCCGCGCGACCGCAGCACCCCACGCCGCCAGGAGTCCCGTGACGACCACCCAGCCGACGACCGCGCCACCGCGCAGGCGGCGCTCGTCGCCCGGGGTCCGCGCGGTCGCGGTCCTCGCCGTCGCGCTCGTCGTGGCGCTGCTGCTGCGCAGCTTCGCGGTGCAGACCTTCTCCATCCCCTCCGACTCGATGAGCCCCGCCCTCGAGCCCGGCGAGCGCGTCCTCGTGTGGCGGGTGGGAGCGCAGGACGTGCGGCGCGGCGACGTCGTCGTCTTCGACGGCACCGGCACCTTCGCGCCCGCTCCCGAGGAGCCGCGGGGCCTCGCCCGCCTCGGCGCCGCCCTCGGCTCGCTGCTCGGCTTCCACCCGGGCGAGAGCGACTACGTCAAGCGCGTCGTCGGCCTGCCCGGCGAGCGCGTCACCTGCTGCGACGAGCGGGGGCGCCTGACGATCGACGGTGAGCCCCTGGACGAGCCCTACCTGCACCCCGGCGACGCCGCCAGCGACGTCGAGTTCGACATCGAGGTCCCCCCGGGACGGGTGTGGGTGATGGGCGACCACCGCAGCGAGTCCGTGGACTCCCGCTCCCACCTCGCCGCCCCCGGCGGGGGCACCATCGCCCTGGAGGACCTCGTGGGTCGCGTCGTGGCCGTCAGCTGGCCGTTGTCGGAGATCGAGCTCCTCGGCCGCGAGGAGGGCGAGTGAGCACCGCCGACCCCGAGCGCGGGCCGGGCGCTCCCGAACCCCCGCACGAGCCGGGTGCCGCCCGCCCCGCGCGTCCCCGCGGCGGTGGCGTCGTGGCCGCCGTGCGCGAGACCGTCCTCGTCGTCGCGGTCGCCCTCGTCATCTCCCTGGTCGTCAAGACCTTCCTGCTCCAGGCGTTCTACATCCCCTCGCAGTCCATGGAGCGCACCCTCGACATCGGCGACCGCGTCGTGGTGAGCAAGCTGACCCCCGGCCCGTTCACGCTGCACCGCGGCGACGTCGTGGTCTTCGCCGACCCGGGCGGCTGGCTGCCCGCGACCCCCGAGCCCGAGCGCAGCCCGCTGGGTGCCGTCGTCGCCGACGTCCTCACCTTCGTCGGCCTGCTGCCGGAGGACTCCGACGAGCACCTCATCAAGCGCGTGGTCGGCCTGCCGGGCGACCACGTCGTGTGCTGCGACGCGCAGGGCCGCATCACCGTCAACGACGAACCGGTCGACGAGAGCGGCTACCTCTTCCCCGGCGCCGAGCCCAGCACGAAGAGCTTCGACGTGGTCGTCCCCGAGGACCGGCTGTGGGTCATGGGTGACAACCGCGCCGAGTCCGCCGACTCCCGCTACAACACCGAGGCGGAGTACGGCGGGTTCGTGCCGATCGAGAACGTCGTGGGGCGCGCCTACGCCGTCGTGTGGCCGCTGGACCACCTGGACTGGCTGGGCACCCCGGAGGCGTTCGAGGACGTCCCCGGCCGGTCCGGGGTCGGGTGAGCCGCGCGGTGAGCCCCGCGGGTGCCCGCCGCCCGCCCACCGCCCCCACGCTCCGCCTGGAACGCTCCCTCCTGCGCGACGGCCACGACCTCGTCGCCGGGGTCGACGAGGTCGGCCGGGGGGCGCTCGCGGGACCGGTGACGGTGGGCGTGCTCGTCGTCGGCCCGGGCACCCCGCCCGCGCCGCAGGGGCTGCGCGACTCCAAGCTGCTGACCCCCGCCGCCCGCGACGGCCTGGCCCCCCTGCTGCGCGCGTGGGCCGCGGCGTGGGCGGTGGGGCACGCGGAGCCCGCCGAGGTGGACGCTCTGGGCATCACCGCCGCCCTGCGGCTGGCGGGCCGCCGCGCCCTGGCGCAGCTGCCGGTCGCCCCCTCGGTGGTCGTCCTGGACGGTGCGCACGACTGGCTCAGCGACCCGGCCGGCGACACCCTGCCGGGCCTGGGGGAGCCGGAGCAGCCCTGCGCCGCCCCGCCGGTGACCACCCGCGTCAAGGCCGACACCACGTGCGCCTCGGTCGCCGGCGCGAGCGTGCTGGCCAAGACGGTCCGCGACGCGCTCATGGCCGAGCGGCACGCCGTGCACCCGCACTACGGCTGGGCGGCCAACAAGGGCTACGGCGCCCCCGACCACCTCGCGGCCATCGCCGCGCACGGCCGCTGCCCCCAGCACCGCCTCAGCTGGCGGTTGCCCGCCGCGGCGCTGCCCACCGGGGTGCCGCCGGCCCCGCGCGGCGCCGGCGACGAGCGCGGGGCGCGCGGGGCATGATGGTCCCGTGAGCGCCGAGGACCTCGAGAACTACGAGACCGAGATGGAGCTTCAGCTCTACCGGGAGTACCGGGACGTGGTGTCCCTCTTCTCGTACGTCGTCGAGACGGAGCGGCGCTTCTACCTGGCCAACTCCGTCGACCTGCAGGTGCGCACCGGCGACGGCGAGACGTACTTCGAGCTGAACCTGCACGACGCCTGGGTGTGGGACGTCTACCGCCCCGCTCGCTTCGTGCGCGACGTGCGCGTCGTGACGTTCAAGGACGTCAACGTCGAGGAGCTGCAGAAGCGCGACATCGAGGTGCCCGACACCCCCCAGCTGCGCGAGCGCTGACGCACCGCGCTCTCCACAGGCGGCGCGCGCACCGTCCGCGGCGCACCGCGCTGTGGACGGCGCGGGCCCGGGGCGTCCGCTCGGTGAGGGTGCGTGCCGGAGGTGGTGCGCGTGGGCGCGAAGGACGAGGTCGGGCGCTACGGCGAGCGGCTGGCGGCCCGCCGGCTCGGTGAGGCCGGCATGACGGTGCTGCAGACCAACTGGCGCTGCCGGGCCGGGGAGATCGACATCGTGGCCCGCGACGGCGACTGCCTCGTGGTGTGCGAGGTCAAGACCCGCCGCAGCACCCGCGCGGGCAGCCCCGTGGAGGCCGTGACGCCCGCCAAGGTGGCCCGGTTGCGGCGGCTGGCGGGGGAGTGGCTGCAGGCCCACCCGGGGCTCCGGCTGCCGCGCGTGCGCCTGGACGTGGTGGCGGTGACCCTGCCGGTGCGCGGGGCGGCGCACGTGGAGCACCTGCGCGGGGTGTCCTGATGGCCCTGGCGCGGGCCCTCGCGGTGGGCCTGGTCGGCCTGGAGGGCCACCTGGTGCAGGTGGAGGCCGACATCTCCGGCGGGCTGCCGGCGTTCGTGCTCGTCGGGCTGCCCGACGCCTCCCTCAGCGAGGCGCGCGACCGGGTGCGGGCCGCCACGGCCAACTCCGGCCACCGGCTGCCGCTGCAGCGCCTCACGGTCAACCTCTCCCCGGCGACGCTGCCGAAGTCCGGTTCCTCCTTCGACCTCGCCGTCGCGGTCGCCGCGCTCACCGCCGCCGGGGTGCTGCCGGCCGAGGCCTCGGCCGGCGCCGTGCACCTGGGGGAGCTGGGCCTGGACGGCAGCGTCCGTGCCGTGGACGGCGTGCTGCCGGCGGTGCTGGCCGCCGCCCGCGCGGGTGTGCGCACCGTCGTGGTGCCGGCCGCCACCGCGCAGGAGGCGGCCCTGGTGCCGGGGGTGCGGGTGCGCGGGGTGCACCGGCTGGCCGAGCTCGTCGCCGACTACCGCGGCGAGGCCCCGCCCGAGCCGGCCGACGACCCCGTCGAGCTCCTCGGGCGGCCCGCCGCGCCGGTGCGCGCGGAACGTCCCGCCCCGGACCTGGCGGACGTCGTGGGGCAGGCGGAGGCGCGCTTCGCGCTGGAGGTGGCCGCCGCCGGTGCCCACCACCTGCTGCTGAGCGGCCCGCCCGGCGCGGGCAAGACGATGCTGGCGGCCCGCCTGCCGGGGCTGCTCCCGGACCTCGACGAGGAGGCGGCCCTCGAGGTCACCGCGGTGCACTCGATCGCCGGCACCCTGCGCGAGCGCACCGGTGCGGGTGCGCTCATCACCCGGCCCCCGTACGAGGACCCGCACCACACCGCCTCCGTGGCGTCCGTGGTGGGCGGCGGCACGGGGATCCCCCGCCCCGGGGCGGCCTCCCGCGCCCACCACGGGGTGCTCTTCCTCGACGAGGCGCCCGAGTTCGGCAGCAGCGTCCTGGAGGCGCTGCGCCAGCCGCTCGAGCACGGTGAGCTCGTGCTCCACCGCGCCCGCGGCGCGGCCCGCTACCCGGCGCGCTTCCAGCTCGTCCTGGCCGCCAACCCCTGCCCGTGCGGGCGGGCCGTCGGGCGCGCGACGGAGTGCACCTGCTCCCCGAACGCCCGGCGGCGCTACGCGGCGAAGCTGTCCGGCCCGCTGCTGGACCGCGTCGACGTGCGGGTGGAGGTGCGGGCCGTCACCCGCGCCCAGGTGGCCGACGCCGTGCCCGGCGAGAGCACCGCCGTGGTCGCCGCCCGCGTGCGGACCGCGCGCGCCCTCGCCGGTGAACGCCTGCGCCCGCACGGGGCGCGGTGCAACGGCGAGCTGCGGGGGCCGCTGCTGCGCGGCCCGCTGCGCCTGCCGCCCGCCGTCACCACCGACCTCGACCGCGCCCTGGAGCGCGGGGCGCTCACCCTGCGTGGCGTGGACCGCGTCCTGCGGGTCGCCTGGACGGTGGCGGACCTGCGGGGAGCACCCGCTCCCGACCGCGACGACGTCGGGCGCGCCCTGGCCCTGCGCGGTCTGCCGGGCGGCCCGGTGGGAGCGGCGGCGTGAGCGGCGGCGCACGCGGCGGGCAGGTCGCCGCACCGTCGCCGCTGCGGCACGTGCCGCCGGCGCTGCGCGCGGCCCTGGACGACGAGCGGCTGGCGCGGGCCGCGTGGAGCCGGCTCGCCGAGCCCGGTGACGCGGCGGCGGCCGCGCTGGTCGCCGAGGTCGGCGCGGCCCTGGCGCTGGAGGCCGTCGTCACCGGCCGCGGCCCGGCGCGCTGGCGCACGCGCCTGGAGGACACCGACCCCGCCGCGGACCTGGCCCGAGCCCGGGCCGTCGGCGGCCGGCTCGTCGTCCCCGGCGACGACGAGTGGCCCACCGGCGTCGATGCCCTGGCGCGCTCCGGTGCGGGCGAGCGGCCGTCGGGGGCGCCGATGGCGCTGTGGGTGCGCGGTCCGGCCCACCTGGCCGAGGCGGTGCGCCGCGGCGCCGCGCTCGTCGGCGCCCGCGCCTGCACCCCCTACGGCGAGCACGTCACCTCCGAGATCGCCGCCGGTCTGGCCGACCGCGGCTTCGGCGTCGTCAGCGGCGGCGCCTACGGGGTGGACGCCGCCGCCCACCGCGCGGCCCTGGCCGTGGGCGGTGTCAGCGTGGCCGTCCTGGCCGGCGGCGTGGACCGGGCCTACCCGGCCGGCAACACCGCCCTGCTGGGGCGCCTGGCCCGCGAGGGCGCCCTGGTCAGCGAGGTGCCGTGCGGGTCCTCGCCCACGAGGTGGCGCTTCCTGGAGCGCAACCGCCTCATCGCGGCGGCGACCCGCGGCACGGTGGTGGTGGAGGCCGCGTGGCGCTCGGGGGCGCTGTCCACCGCAGACCGCGCCGAGCGGTTGCTGCGGCCGGTCGGCGCCGTCCCCGGCCCGGTCACCTCCGCCGCGTCGGCCGGCTGCCACCGGCTGCTGCGCGAGCGCGGCGCGGTCTGCGTCACCTCCGCCGAGGAGGTGGCCGAGCTCCTCGCGCCCGTGGGGGCGGCGCCGGCGCCGGCGGTGCCGCCCGTGCCGCGGCGCCCCTTCGACGGCCTGGCCCCCGACGAGCTGCGCGTGGCCGAGTCGCTGCCGCGGCGCGGGTCGGCGGACGTGGAACGCATCGCCAAGGCGGCCGGGCTGGAGGTCGCCGCCGTGCACGCCCTCCTGGGGCGCCTGGAGCTGGCCGGCACCGCCGAGCGCGCCGGCACGGGGTGGCGGCTGGGTGCGGCGGCGCGCCGCGGGTGAGGAGCGTACCGGTGGTGCGTTCGCGCCGCGCCGGTGGCCCGGGTACGAAGGAGCGGGGAAAACCGGTGGGCGCGGGAGTCGGCCGCGTCTACCGTCGATCCCCGTGCCCGCGACGAGAGCCGTTGCGGGGCAACCGGTGCCGGGCGCCGGGGCGAGAGGGGACCGGACGTGGAGAAGCTGGACGACAAGCTGCTGAACTGGGCGTCGATCCTGGACGACGGCACGCGCCGGCAGGCGCTGGCCACCGCGAGCCTGCCGTTCATCCACCCGCACGTCGCCCTCATGCCCGACGCCCACCTCGGCAAGGGGGCGACCGTCGGTTCGGTCATCCCCACGGAAGGCGCCATCATCCCCGCGGCCGTGGGGGTGGACATCGGCTGCGGCATGATCGCGGTGCGCACGCGGTTCACGGCCGACCGCCTGCGCGGGAGGGAGCTGGCGGCGCTGCGGACCTCCATCGAGCGCAGCGTGCCGCTGTCCGCCGGTGCCGCCAACCGGGAGGTGAGCGCGACGGCCGCCCCGAGGATCGCGGAGCTGGAGCGGTTGGAACCCCACCGCGCCGCGTTCCGCGAGTCCCTGGTGCCGCGCTGGCGCCTCGCGCTGGGTTCCCTCGGGTCCGGCAACCACTTCATCGAGGTGTCCGTGGACGAGGGCGGCACCGTGTGGCTGTTCCTGCACTCCGGCTCGCGCGGGCCGGGCAACAAGCTGGCGGTGCACCACATCGCCGTCGCCCGCGAGCGCGCCCGCCGGGAGCGGCTGGAACTGCCCGACCGCGATCTGGCGCACCTCGTCGAGGGCACGCAGGAGTTCGACGACTACCTGGCGGACCTGTTCTGGGCGCAGCGCTTCGCCTTGCTCAACCGCGAGGAGATGATGGACCGGGTGGCCGCCCGGCTGGGGGAGTTCCTCGGGGAACCGGTGCAGGAGGAGGAGCGCATCAACTGCCACCACAACTACACGGCCCGCGAGGAGCACTACGGGCGGCGGGTGTGGCTGTCCCGCAAGGGAGCCATCGACGCCTCCACGGGCCGGCCGGGCCTGATCCCCGGCTCGATGGGCACCGCCAGCTACGTCGTCGTCGGCAGGGGCAACCGGGAGTCGCTGAACTCCTCCCCGCACGGTGCCGGGCGCGTCTTCAGCCGCACCGCGGCGCGCAAGCGGTTCACCCGCGAGCAGTTGCGCGAGGCCATGGCCGGCATCGAGTACCGCGACACGGACGCGTTCCTCGACGAGATCCCGGCGGCCTACAAGGACGTCGACGTCGTCATGGCCGACGCCGCGGACCTCGTCGAGGTGCGGCACGTCCTGCGCCAGGTCGTGAACGTCAAGGGCGACTGAGGCGGGACGGGCCGGCCGAGGGCGACCGTGCCGCGTGCGCGGTGTCCGCTCAGCCGACCGCGCGCCGGTACTGCTCGACGACCTCGGACCTGATGCGGCCGCGGTCGCTGACCTCGATGCCGTTCTCGCGCGCCCAGGCGCGCACCGCGGTGCCGTCGACGGCGTCGGCCGCCCGCGCGGCGCCGGAACCGGTCGAGGAGGACCCCGAGGTGCCGGAGGAGCTGCGTCGGCCACCGACGCGCCGGCCGTGCTCGACGTACAGGCTCAGGGCCCGCCGCAGCTTCTCCGCGTTCTCGGCGTTCAGGTCGATCTCGTAGTGGTCGCCCTCGACGCCGAAGCGCACCGTCTCGCTCGCCTCGCCACCGTCCACGTCGTCGGTCAGGACCACCGTCGTCCGCTGCGCCACTGCCTCGCCCCTCGTGCGTGCCGACCGGGGCACGCACGCCGTGCACCGGGCCCGCGGCACGGCGAGCGTCGCTCCGTGCACCGCGGGCGCCGGTCATCCTGGCACGCGGCGCCCCGCGGGGCCCGGTGCGCGCTCCGGTCCCCGGCGTGGCGGGCTTGCCGCCCGGCGCGCCAGGGGGGACGGTGCCGCGGTGGACGACGTGCGCGCTCAGCGGCTGGAGGACCTGCTGGACGACTTCGCGACCCACCTGAGCGCCGAGCGCAACCGCTCGCCGCACACGGTGCGCGCGTACCGCTCCGACGTGCGCGACCTGCTGGTCGCGACCGTGCCCGCGGACGACGGCGGACGGCTGGACCTGGACCTGCTGTCCCTGGCGGACCTGCGCGCCTGGCTCGCGGACGCCGCCGGGGACCGCGCCCGCTCCACCCTCGCCCGCCGGGCGGCCGCCGCGCGCACCTTCACCGCCTGGGCGGCCCGGACCGGCCGGGCGTCGGCGGACGCGGGTCTGCGCCTGCGGGCGCCCCGCCGCACCTCCTCCCTGCCGCACGTGCTGACCGCCGGCCAGGTCGATCAGCTGCTGCGGACGGCGGGCGAGGCCGCCACCGGTGGGGCGGACGAGGGGCCGGAGGGAGCGGGCGAGGGCGCCGGGGACCCGGACGGCAGGCCCGACCCCCTCGCGCTGCGCGACGCCGCGGCCGTCGAGCTGCTGTACGCCACCGGCTGCCGCGTGGCGGAGGTCGTCGGGCTGGACCTGGACGACGTCGACCACGGGCAGCGCACCGTGCGCGTGCTCGGCAAGGGCGACCGGGAGCGGGTCGTGCCCTACGGGCTGCCCGCCCAGGACGCGCTGGAGCGCTGGCTCGCGCAGGGGCGCCCGCAGCTGGCCGGGGAGCGTTCCGGGCGCGCCCTGCTGCTGGGCCGTCGGGGCGGCCGCGTGGACCAGCGCCGGCTCCGTGAGGCCGTGACGCGCCTGGCGGCGCGGGTGCCGGGGGCACCGGCCACCGCACCGCACGGCCTGCGGCACGCGGCGGCCACGCACATGCTCGACGGGGGTGCCGACCTTCGTAGCGTTCAGGAGTTGCTCGGTCACGCTACGCTGACAACGACGCAGATCTACACGCACGTCTCCGTCGATCGCCTGCGGAGATCGCACCGTCAGGCCCATCCCCGGGCCTGACGCACCGGGGGGAGGACACGGTGGACGCACCATCGGGGCAGCGGCGCGCTGCGACCGCCCGACCCGCACGTTCCGCAGCGGGCGTGCAGGTGGTCACCAGCGCACCGGGCGGTACCGACGAGGCCGTGCCGGACGGCACCACCGCGGACGGCGCCACCGCGGGTACCACCGCGGACGGCGCCACCGCCCAGCAGGCACCCGTCGAGGAGGTCCGTCCCGCCGGGCGGCCGCAGGCCAACGCCCGCTTCAGCAGCCGCAAGGGCCCGGCCACCCCCGAGCAGGAGGAGGCCGAGGCGCGCCTGCGCGCGATGTGGGTGGAGTTCAAGTCCACCGCGGACGCCCTGGTGCGCGAGAAGCTGATCATGCACTACTCGCCGCTGGTGAAGTACGTCGCCGGCCGCGTCGGCGTGGGCCTGCCGCCCAACATCGAGCAGGCCGACCTCGTCTCCTACGGGATCTTCGGCCTCATCGACGCGATCGAGAAGTTCGACATCGAGCGCGCCATCAAGTTCGAGACGTACGCCATCTCCCGCATCCGCGGGGCCATCATCGACGAGCTGCGCGCCATCGACTGGATCCCGAGGTCCGTGCGGAGCAAGGCCCGCGAGGTGGAGCGCACCTACGCCACCCTCGAGGGGGAGCTGCACCGCACCCCCACCGAGGCCGAGGTCGCCGAGCGGATGGGCATCCCGCTCGCCGACCTGCACCACATCTTCAGCCAGGTCTCCTACGTCAACGTCGTCGCCCTGGACGAGCTGCTGAGCGTCTCGGGCGAGAAGGGCGACAAGCTCTCCCTGGTCGACACCCTCGAGGACACGCGGGCCGAGGACCCCGTGACGGCCTTCGAGGGGGAGGAGACGAAGTTCCTGCTGGCCCGCGCCATCAACCAGCTGCCCGAGCGGGAGAAGATCGTCGTCACCCTCTACTACTACGAGGGTCTGACGCTCGCCGAGATCGGCCGCGTCCTCGGCGTCACCGAGTCGCGCATCTGCCAGATGCACACCAAGGCCGTGCTGCAGCTGCGCGGCAAGCTCAGCGACGCCGGCTGAGGCCGGACACCAGCGGGGCACCAGCGGGGTGCCGGCCGGGGTGGGATGCGCGTGCGACCCGGTCAGGCCGGCCGCCCCAGCGGCAGCAGCACCGGCGGCGCGGCCGGGGCCAGGAGCGCCAGCGGGTCCAGGTAGTCCTCGCCCCGGCGCACCCCCAGGTGCAGGCACGCCCGCCGCCCGCAGTGCGCCCCCTCGGCCAGGGCCGCGAACGCCTCGCCCCGCGCGGCGCTGGCGCCCGCGGCCGTGATCGCGGTGGCCGGCTCGTACGTGCTGCGCAGCCCGCCGGGGTGCTCCAGCACCACCACGCCCCGGCCCGCCACCTGCCCGGCGAACACCACGACGCCGTCCTGCGGCGCCAGCACGGGCTGGCCGGCGCTCGCGGTCAGGTCCAGCCCGCGGTGGCCGGGCGCGTAGCGGCCCACCTCGTCGTAGCCGCGCAGCACCGCCGGGCGCGGGTGCAGGGGCCAGGCCCACCTCGCGCCTGGCGCGGGCCCCGCCGGCGCAGCGGCGGCCGCGGGAGCGTCGGGCGCGGCGGCGGCCGCGGGGGCGTCGGGCGCGGCGGCGGCCGCGGGGGCGTCGGGCGCAGCGGGGACGGCGGGGGTGCTGACGAGGGCCGCGGCGAGCAGGGCGGTCGACAGGGCGGCCGCCAGGGGTGCGGCGGAGGAGGGCACCTGCGCAGGGTGGGGCCGAGGTGCCCGCCCGCGGCGGGCGCGGGCGGCGCGCTGTGGACGGACCCGTTCCGCGGGCCCCTGCGGAGACGGCGGGGCAACGGCTCCTCAGCGACGTCCCGGCGACCCCGTCGCGGCACAGGCGATGCACGTCGTCGCCCACGGCCGCGCGGCCAGGCGCCCGGCCGCGATCGGCAGCCCGCAGCGCTCGCACCGCCCGAAGCCCGGCTCGTCGAGGCGGCGCAGGGCGTCCGACAGCAGCACCAGCCGCTCGCGCACCTGCCCGAGCACGGCGGCCACCTGGGCGCGCTCGAACGCCGTGGTGGCCCCCTCGGGGTCGTGCTCGTCGTCGGCGCCGCCCTCGGCGGCGACCTCGAGGGCGCTGGCGAGCTCGCGCTCCAGGGCCGCGACGCGCTCCAGGGCGGCGGTGGGGGGGGGGGGGG